>NZ_DAOMPX010000008.1:18731-61077 GCF_035445025.1 Citricoccus sp.
GTGCCGGACGGCGCGGTGGCCGTGACGGGTGGCACGGCTGTCGTGACGGGCACGGGGGCCCCCTTGGGGGATTCCACGGGTGGGGTGCCGGGTGGCGCGGTGGTCGTGGCGGACGCGGCGGCCCGCGCCGACGACAGCCCGGCCCGCCGGCTCGTGGACGAGGTGGCCGAGGACCTCGACGACACCGAACTGGCCTGGCTGACCCGGGCGGTGGGCCTGGACGCGGTGGCATGGCAGGAACAATTCGGCGTGGCCCGGGACGTCTCCGGCCTGACGGCCGAGCGCAACGTGCTGCGGTACCTGCCGGTGCCCGTCCTGATCCGCTGGGAGTCCGGGCCGTTGGCGCACCTGCTGCGCGTGCTCGCCGCCGGACTGCGCGCGGGCGGGCCGCTGACCCTGAGCACCCCCGAGCCGCTGGCCGCCGAGGTGCTGGACTTCCTGGTCGAGTCCGGGGCGCCCGTGGACGTCCAGGTGGAGACGACCTCCGCCTTCCACGCCCGCGCCCGCCAGCTGGCCCAGCTGCCACCTTCGGCCGAGGGCAGCGGCGATCCCCGGGTGCGGATGGTCCTGGACTGGGGGGCGAGTCCCGCCGGCGGCGACGCGGATGCGGCCGGTACCGTCGAGATCGGCGGGGAGGTCGCTGCGGAACAGTCCCGGGCCGCCGTCCTCGCCCTGCACGAGGCGGTGGACGGCTCGCCGGACCTGGCCGTCTACGCCGGGCCGGTGGTGTCCGCGGGGGACGTGGAGCTGCTGCCCTTCCTGCACGAGCAGGCGATCTCCATCACCGCCCACCGCTTCGGCACCCCGGACCACCTCACCGACGACCTGCTCTGACCCCGCCGCGGGCTCGCCCGCCGATCCGTCCGCCGGTCCTGCCGCTGGATCCGGCAGGCTCCGGGCGGCTCCGGGCGTTCGTCATGCCCTGCTGGACATCTCCTCCCGGTTGCCAGGATGAGATGTCCAGCAGGGCATGATTCGACGTGGCAGGAACTGACCGGCATGACCCTACCGGTGGGTAACATCTCGTGCGAGCATGGTCCCATGCACCTGCTCTTGCGCACCCTGCTGCTGCTCATCACCTCCCGGCGCCGCTCCCGGTTGAGCATCTGGGACAGTTCCTCCCTGCCGCTGAGGGCCCTGCCCACGGACATCGACATCGCGATGCACGTCAACAACGGCATGTACCTCTCCCTCATGGACCTGGGCCGGTTCGACCTGATGGTCCGCTCGGGTGCGTGGGACCTGTTCCGCCGGAAGGGGTGGACCCCGGTGGTGCAGGCCGAGCAGATCGCGTTCCGCGCGTCGATCACCCTGTGGCAGGGATACTCGCTCGAGACCCGCATCATCGGGCTGGACGACAAGTGCATCTGGCTCGAGCAGCGCTTCGTCGTGGACGGTCAGGTCTGCGCCCGGGGTTACGTGGCCTCGCGCCTCGTCGGCCCCGACGGGCCCGTGTCCAACGAGGAGATCATCGCCGCGGTCCGCGACGGGCTCGGTGAGGACGTCCCGGCGGACCTGGTCCTGCCGGAGTGGCTGCACGAGTGGCGCGTCGACGTCGCCCTGCCCGGGTCCCGTCGTCCGGCCCCGCACCTCTGGTGAGCCTCCCGGCGGCGGGCGACACCCGGCCCCGTGTCACCGACGCCCACCCCATGTGACGCCGGCACGTGCCCCCCCTGTGGCGCCTGCGCCCCCTGTGATGTCGGGGCCTCCCGTGACGTTGGCACCCGCCCCATGTGACACAGCGCCCAGCGGTGGCACCATGGGGGGATGAACAACCGCCTGCTGATCATCGGTGGACTGGTGATCCTGCTCTTCGTCCTGGTGGTCGCCTACCTCGTCGGCCTCTGGGCCTGGATCGTCCTCGGCGTGATCGTGCTGCTGCTGCTCGTGCTGGCGGTGTGGGACATGACGCAGCGCCGGCACTCGATCCTGCGGAACTTCCCGGTGATCGGCCACGCCCGCTACCTGCTGGAGTCGATCCGCCCGGAGATCCAGCAGTACTTCATCGAGCGGAACGTGGACGGCAAGCCCTTCGACCGGGACGCGCGGTCCCTGGTCTACTCCCGGTCCAAGGGCCAGGACGACCACAAGGCCTTCGGCACCGAGCGTGACACCAACCGGATCGGCTACGAGTACCTGCTGCACTCCACGGCCCCCGTCCCGACCCCCCAGCCCCTGCCCACGGTCCGCATCGGCGGCCCGGACTGCCTCCAGCCCTACGACATCTCCCTGCTGAACATCTCCTCGATGTCCTTCGGCTCGCTGTCCAAGAACGCGGTCCTGGCCATGAACAAGGGCGCCGGCATGGGCGGGTTCATCCACGAGACCGGTGAGGGCGGGCTGACCAAGTTCCACCGCGGCAACGGGGCGGACCTGTTCTGGGAGATCGGCTCGGGCTACTTCGGCTGCCGGACCGACGACGGCCACTTCAACCCGGAGCGGTTCGCCGAGAAGGCACGGTTGCCCGAGGTCAAGGGCATCACCATCAAGCTCTCCCAGGGCGCCAAGCCCGGGCTGGGCGGTGTGCTGCCGGCGGCCAAGGTCACCGAGGAGATCGCCGAGGCCCGCGAGGTGCCGGTCGGCGTGGACTGCATCTCCCCGGCCTCGCACTCCGCCTTCCACACCCCGCGGGAGATGGTGCGGTTCATCGGGCGGCTCCGCGAGCTCTCCGGCGGCAAGCCGATCGGCATCAAGTTCTGCGTCGGCTCCCGCACGGACGTGCTGGCGATGTGCAAGGCGATGTGGGCCGAGCGGATAGCCCCGGACTACATCATCATCGACGGTTCGGAGGGCGGCACCGGCGCGGCCGCGCTCGAGTACCAGGACAACGTGGGCACCCCGCTGACCGAGGGGCTGATGCTGGTGCACAACGCCCTGGTGGGCACCGGCCTGCGGCACATGATCAAGATCGGGGCGGCCGGGAAGATCATCTCCGGCTCGGACATCGTCAAGCGGCTGATCCAGGGCGCGGACTTCACCATGAGCGCTAGGGCCATGATGATGGCCACCGGCTGCATCCAGGCCCAGAAGTGCCACACCAACCACTGCCCGGTGGGGGTGGCCACCCAGAACCCGCGGCTCGTGCGCGCCCTGGACGTGGAGGACAAGTCCCACCGCGTGCACAACTACCACAAGCTCACCGTGCGCGAGGCGGTGCAGATGATGGCCTCGATGGGGGTCTCGAACCCGTCCCAGCTCACCACGAGGATGCTGCGGCGGCGCGTGGACCACCTGACCACCCGGTCCTACGCCTCGATCTACCACTGGCTGCGCGAGGACGAACTGCTCACCGACCCGCCGCGCGGCTGGGCCGCCGACTGGGCCGAGGCGGACCCGGACCACTTCGGCGAGCACGCGCCCCTGCCCTCCGCGGCCGGACCGCAGTGGCGCGACGAGCTGACCGTGGAGACCTCCGCACTGCCCCTGCGGGACCTGCGGCTGGCGGCCCTCGCGCGCCAGGCCGAGGACACCGGTTGGCCGGGCGCGGGGGAGGGGCCCGACGGCGGCGCGGCACCCCGCGAGAAGGTCCCGGTGGGCGCCGGGACGGGGGCCGGCGGGACCGCCACGAAGGACCGCCCGGGTGCCGGCCGCAGTGCCGCCGAGGGCGGGGGCCGGGGCGCGGACGAGGGCGTGCCGCAACCGCGCACCGGCGGCCTCGCCCCGGTGCGCGATGCCAGCCCGGCCACCGAGGGCACGCAGCAGGACCGCGGTACCCGGCGCGCCCAGACGGGGTCCACGCCCGTGGTCAGCGACGCGCCCCGCCCGGAGGGGCTTCCCGGCGACTGACGGCCCGGGTCAGGTGAGCGGGGCCGGGGCGATCCGGTCCGCGAGCCCTAGGGTCACGGTGACGAAGGCCCGCCCCGGGGCCGGGAGCCGCCGGCGCTCGGACCAGCCGATGGCCGCGCGCTCCAGGTGGGGCACCGGGTCCAGCGGGACGCAGGCCACGGGCAGGCCCTCGTAGGACACGTCCTGCCGGGGGCGCTGGATGAAGACGGAGTATCCCAGTCCGCGGGCGACGAGGGACCGGATCAGCTCGAAGCCGGGCGTGGTCAGGCGGACCGTGGGCGTCACGCCGTGGTGGGCGAAGTAGGACAGGATGTCCTCGGTGCTGGGGGAGACGTCCATGAGCAGCAGGGGCTCGTCCGCCAGCTCGGTGATCGGTGCCCGGCCGGCGCGGGCCAGCCGGTGGTCCGCCGGGAGCAGGGCGTACATGGTGGTGTCGTACAGGGGCGCGGACTGCACCCCCGGCAGGGCATGGAGGTTGTAGGCGAGCACGACGTCCAGGACTCCGTGGCCCAACTGCTCCACGAGCTCACGGCGGCCGCCGGTGGTGACGGACACGGTGACGTCGGGGTGCCGGCGGGAGAACTCGGACCACAGCAGGGGCAGGGCGGTCGGGGCCAGCGAACCGAAGCACCCGACGGCGAGGGTGCCTCCCAGCGCGCGCTCGCCGTCGATCTCCTCCAGCTCGCGCGCCTGGTCGAGGACGGACTGGGCCCGGGCCAGGAAGTCCTGTCCCGAGAGGGTCAGGACGACGCCCTCGGCCTTGCTCCGCCGGCACAGCACCGTCCCCGTGATGCGGTCCAGGGCGTCCAGGGCCTCGGTCACGGAGGTCCTGGACACCCTCAGCCGGGCCGCCGCGGCGCTGATGCTGCCGGTCTGGGCCACCGCGCAGAAGTGCTCGAGCTGGCGCAGGGTCACTCGCAACGGTCCTCGGCTTCCCGCCGGGTCCGCCCGGCGTGGTCAGCGGAGCTCGCCGCGGGCGGTCTCCGGCATCCTGATGATGACCACCACGCTAATCAGGCACAGGGCGATCATGTAGCCCACGAACACCCCGTGCATCCCGATGCTGGACAGCCAGGTGTTCAGGTACGGGGCGGTGCCCCCGAAGATCGCCCCGGAGGTGGCGTAGCCGATCCCGATCAGGGTGGCACGCAGGCGGGTGGGCACCAGTTCGGCGAACACCGCACCCAGCGGCGCGCAGTTGGCGGCCAGCAGGACGGACCCCGCGGCCATCGCGAGGAACAGCAGGACCGGACTGGGGCCCAGCATCCACTCCAGCGGGAAGGCCAGCAGCGCGAACCCCGCGGCGAAGACCAGCAGCACCGGTCGACGGCCGAACCGGTCCGAGAGCCACCCCATGACGGGGATGGCCACCAGGAAGACCGCCTGTCCGCACAGTCCGGCCACCAGCGAGGCGTTCGGGTCCATGCCGAACTCCCGGGACGCGTAACCGGGCGCGAAGATGAACCAGGTGTAGAACGCCACCACCCCGGAGATGCTCAGCCCGATGATCTGCAGCAGCGGCCTCCACTCGCGGCAGAGCTCGCCGACGACCTCCCGCAGGGACCGGCGCCGCTCCCCGTGCTGTGCCGTGTCCTGGGCCTTGCGCTCGGTGTGCACCTCCGACTCGTTCATCGTCTTGCGGATGTAGAGGGCGTACAGGCCGAGCACGGCCGCCACGGCGAACGGGATGCGCCAGCCGAACCCCGCCATCTGCTCCTCGGTCAGCAGGGCGGTCAGCAGCACGCCGATGCTGGTGGCCAGCATGGTGCCCACGCCCACGCCCAGCCACGGGGTGGAGGCCCACACGCCCCGGCGGTCCCGCGGGGCGATCTCGGCCAGGTAGGTGAAGGCGCTGCCCGTCTCACCGCCGTGGGACAGGCCCTGGACGAGCCGCGCCACGAGCAGGACGACACCGGCGAACACGCCCACGGCGTCGAAGGTCGGGGCCACGGCGATCAGCAGCGAACCGGCCGAGGCCAGCAGGATGGCCAGCGTCAGGCTGAACTTGCGGCCCTTCTCATCGGCCAGCCGGCCGAAGAGCCACCCGCCGACCGGACGCATGAGGAAGCCCACCGCGAACACCGCCAGGGTGGACAGCAGGCTGGAGACCGGATTCTCGGCCCGGAAGAACTGGGCGGCGAAGAACGGGGCGAAGATCGCGTAGATGTTCCAGTCGAACCATTCCAGCGCGTTCCCGATGTTGACGGCGACGAGGTCCCGCCCCCGGCCGGACCGGCGGGGCGCCCGGTCCAGGGGCTGGTGAGAGGTGACGGTGCTGTGAGTCATGTCACCCAGTCTCTGCCCGAATCGTTGACATCTTCAATGGACATCTGCGTGCATCGCATGCACACCGGATGTGCATGGCCCCCCGGGCCGGCCCGCCCTACGCTGGCTTCCATGACCCAGACCCCCACCCTGCCCGAACCGGCCGCACCCTCCGGGGCGGTCACCCCCACGCCTCCGCACCTGGAGTTCCTGGCCAGCCTCGCCGTCGAGGTCTCAGCCCCCGTGGAGGTGGGCCGGACGCGCACCGGGTTGCGGCGCGTGATCCCGATCTCGGGCGGCACGGTGACGGGGCCGGAGCTGAACGGGCGGATCCTGCCGGCGGGGGCGGACTTCCAGCTCATCACCTCGGACACCAGCTCGGACCTGGACGCCCGTTACGTGATCGAGACCGACGACGGCGACCGCCTGTTCGTCATGAACGCCGCCTACCGCACGGGCTCGGCCGAGGACATCGCGGCCCTGGTCCGTGGTGAGGAGGTCCCGGCGGAGCGGATCTACTTCCGGTGCTGCCCGCGCTTCGAGGTGAGCGGTGATCGCTGGGCCTGGCTGGAGTCCACCGTCGTGATCGGCTCGGGCCGGCGCGAGCCGGACCGGGTGCTCATCGATTTGTGGCGGGTGCGCTGAGGCCTCAGTCCCAGGCGGAACCGGGCTGGATGAACTCCCCGGTGCGGGCGCCGTCCGGATCCAGGCGCCAGCCCACGCGCTTGGGGATGTTCGCGATGATCACGCTCTCGCGGATCTCCAGGCCCGGCAGCCGCCGCGAGGCGGCCTGCTCGACCGTCATGATGTCTGCCGCGGAGCGCAGCCACATCATGAAGGTGAAGTTCGTCCGCCCCGTGGTGGACGCGCACAGCCGCAGGGCCCCGAGGGAGGACAGGGCCGCCGCGGCGGCGTCGTGGTCCGCGGCCGGCAGCCGTGCGAACCACTGGCAGACCACGGGGTAGCCCGCAGCCCGGTGCGAGACCTCGCAGCGGAAGGACAGCGTGCGGCTGTCCAGGACCTTCTGCAGCCGACGCCGGGCGGTGGCCGGGTGCAGTCCGGTCTCCTCGGCGATCTGGGCCGCGGTCGTGCGGGCGTTGCGCCCCAGGGCACGCACGATCGGCCCGAAGGACGGCGGCGGGGTGACGTAGCGGGCGAAGGACTCCGGGCGCGGGCCGGCGGCGGCGCGCAGGGCGGCCCGCTGGTCGGGGGAGAGGGCGTCGAGCTGCCAGTTGCCGCCACTGCCGTGCAGCCGGGTGCAGAACGCGGTCTCGTACCGGGCCAGTCCGGGCACGCGGTCCAGTTGCGGGTAGACCGACTCGGTGAGGACCGCCTGGCTGGGCGTGATGACCGTCAGCATCAGGTCCCGGTCCCGGTGGCACTCCTCGATGGTGAACACGTCGGGCATGCCCGCGACCGCCTCGGCCACCTCCCGCCGCCGGCCGGGCGCGCACTGCACGTCGTGGAAGGACAGGGCCATCTGGTCGGGGTGTCCCACCGGGTGCGCCGTCATCCACGCCAGGCCGCTGCGCTCCAGGTGCCGCCACCGGGTGGCCAGCGAGGTGGGGTGCACGTCCAGGACCTCGCCGAGCACCCCCCAGGGCAACCGGGGGCCGAGCTGGAGGGCGTGGACGAGTTGGAGGTCCTCTTCCGTGAGCAGGGTCTCGATGTTCACTTTCTCCTCTATGGCCGGTTCGTGTGCAGATTCTCAGGGATTTCCCGCTGGGTGATGTACGCCACACCACAATGGTAGCCACACCCTGCACCGCATCCTGCCGACCCCAGACCTCGCGTCCCAGGGGTTGGTGGGCCCGACCGGGAGGTTCCCATGATCCCCACCACCGCGCTGGCCACGGCCTCGATGGCAGCGGCCGCCGAGCCGAGTCCCGTCCTGGCGCTGGCCAACACCCCGGTCCTGTGGATCTGCGCCCTGGGCGTGTTCCTGGTGGTCGCGGTCCAGTCCGTGATCTACATGAAGGCGGCCCGCAAGGCGGCCCCCTCCGTGGGGATGACGCCGCAGGAACTGCGGACCTCCTTCCGCACCGGGGCGATCGCCGCGGTCGGCCCCTCCCTGGCGGTCGTCCTGGTCGCCATCGCCCTGCTGGCCCTGTTCGGCACGCCGGCCACCCTGGTGCGGATCGGCTTGATCGGATCGGTGTCCTTCGAGACCGCGGCGGCGAGCATCGCGGCCGGCACCACCGGTGCGGAACTGGGCGGGCCCACCTACACCCCGCAGGTCTTCGCCATCGTGTTCTTCGCCATGAGCATGGGCGGGGCCATGTGGATGCTGGCCACCCTCATCCTCACGCCCCTGCTCCAGCGCGGCGGGCACAAGCTGGAGAAGGTCAACCCCGCCCTGATGACCGTGGTCCCGGCCGCGGCACTGCTCGGGGCGTTCATCTCCCTCGGCCTGGCGGAGGTCCCCAAGAGCCCCGTGCACGTGATCACGCTGCTCACCTCGGCGGCCGTGATGGGCCTCTGCCTGGTCCTGGCCCGGGTCCCCGGGCTGCGCTGGCTGCGCGAATGGGGCCTGGGCATCGCCATCCTCGTCGGGCTGACGGCGGCCTACCTGGCCCACTCGGCCGGGCTCGGCCCGGTCGGCTGAGCTACCCCTTCCCCTCCGGCTTCCTCCCGCTGACGCACATCCCAGGAGACTTCCATGACCGCCACCCTCACAGGCCCGCAGACCACCGCCGGCATGGGCGAGTTCGAGCGCACCACGTCCCGATGGGGCCGGCTGACCATGATCGCCGGGCTCGTGTTCTCCCTCGCCGGCCCGCTCTACCTCGTCTTCTTCGCCGACCTCGGCGTGACCGCCACCCAGCTGTTCACCGCCTTCGCCGCCGTGGCCGGCACCTTCTTCGTCATCTGGCTGGTCGAACCGCTGACCTACTTCCCGATCCTCGGCTCGGCGTCCATGTACCAGGCGTTCATGATCGGCAACATCTCCAACAAGCTGCTGCCCGCCGCCCTGATCGCCCAGTCCAGCATCGGCGCCAAGCCGGGAACCCCGCGCGGCAGCCTCGCGGCGGTGATGGCCATCTGCGGCGCCGCCGCCGTCCACCTGGTCTCCCTGTTCGTCTTCGTCGGGCTGCTGGGCACCTGGCTGATCAGCGTGATCCCGCCGGACGTCACCGAGGTGGTCCGCATCTACGTGCTGCCCTCGGTCATGGGTGCCGTGATCATCCAGGCGATCGTGAGCCTCAAGCAGGTCCGGGCCACCATCGTGGCCTTCGTGGTCGCCGTCCTGGTGCTGTTCGTGCTCGTGCCGCTCGTGCCGTCCCTGGCGATGGTGGCCACCGCGATCGTGGTGCTGACCACCCTGGTGATCGGGTGGTTCGTCCGCAAGCGCGAGGCGGGCGCGGGCCGGGACGCCACGCCCGAGGTGCCCTGACGGCGTGCGCGCCCCGTAGCATCCGAGGTGTCCGTGCAGGGCACCGGCCGAACATCCCACAGACCCCGCGAGAGGAACCGCGATGACCACCCCAGACCAGCAGCTCCAGACCCTCGGCTCGGACGTCGGGCCGGCCTCAACACCGGCCGCAGGACCGGGTCCGGCGCCGGCCGCCGGACTCGACGAGGGCCTGCGCGCCCGCATGCTGGAGTTCTACCGGCACCTGCACGCGAACCCCGAACTGTCCATGCAGGAGCACCGGACCGCGGAGTTCATCGAGGCCCATCTGGACACCCTCGGCATCGAGCACTTCCGCTGCGGAGGCACCGGGGTGGTGGGCGTGCTGCGCAACGGCGAGGGACCCGTGGTCGGCTTCCGCGCGGACACGGACGGCCTGCCGATCGAGGAGGACTCCGACGTCGACTACCGCTCCACCGCCCGCGGCACCCTGGAGGACGGCACCGAGGTGCCCGTGATGCACGGCTGCGGCCATGACACCCACGTCACCGCGCTGATCACCGCGGCCGAGGTGCTGGTCGCGGACCGGGACACCTGGTCCGGCACCGTGGTGCTGATCTTCCAGCCCGGCGAGGAGACGGCCGCCGGCGCGGCGGCCATGGTGAAGGACGGGATCTGGGACAGGGCGCCCCGCCCCGAGGTCGTCTACGGCCAGCACGTGATGCCCGGACTGGCCGGGACCGTGGCGATCGTCCCCGGCACCGCGATGGCCTACGCCGACTCGCTCAAGGTCACGCTCTACGGCGAGCAGTCGCACGGCTCCCAGCCGCAGGACTCCATCGACCCCATCGTGCAGGGGGCGCACATCGTCACCCGGCTGCAGGCCATCGTGGCCCGGGAACTCGACCCGCGCCGCGCCGCCGTCGTGACCGTGGGCACCTTCCACGCCGGACTGAAGGAGAACATCATCCCGGCGACCGCGGAGTTCACCCTGAACATCCGCACCATGGACGATGACGTCCGCGAGCACGTGCTGGCCGCCGTCCGGCGCATCATCACCGCCGAGGCGGCCGCCTCCGGGGCCCCCGAGCCGCGGATCGAGCAGCTCTACCGCTTCCCGCGGAACTTCAACGACCCGGCCGAGACCGCGGCCGTGACCGAGGTGCTGCGCGGGGCCCTCGGGGTGGACCGCGTGCGGGCCGCCGAGCCGATGATGGGCTCGGAGGACTTCGGGACCCTGCCGGGGGCACTCGGCGTGCCGAGCGTGTTCTGGTTCTACGGCGGCTTCGACCAGGAGACGGTGGACTCCGGCACCATGCCCGTCAACCACTCGCCGCGGTTCGTGCCCGTGCCCGAACCGACCCTGTGGACGGCGGCGACGGCGGCCCTCGCCGCGATCCGGAGCAGGCTCGGTTCGTAGTCCGCGGGGAGCCCGCTGACGAGGACTATCCTCATCGGGTGATGACCCGACCCGATCCCGCGCAGCCCGCCGACCCCGACCGCCGCACCCGGGCCTCGGGCGCGCTGCTGTTCGTGCTGCTGTGCGCGATGGGCGTCGGACCGCTGTTCAACTACGGCGTCTCCGTGTCCTCGGCCCTGATCATCGACCAGCTGGGCATCTCGGCCGGCCAGCTCGGCCTCGTGGTCTCGGTGGTGTTCGCCTCGGCAGCCATCTCCAGCATCTACCTGGGCCGGCTGGCCGACCGGATGAGCGCCCGGGCGCAGCTCGTGCTGATCTTCGCGGGCACCGCCGTGGCCCTGGTGGTCGGGGCGTTCGCCGCGCACTACTGGGTGCTGCTGTTCGCGGCCGTGCTCGCCGGACCGGCCCAGGCCATCTCCAACCCCACCACCAACCGCATCATCATCCGCGCCGTGCCCCCGGTGAGGCGGGCCGGCTGGATCGGCGTCAAGCAGTCCGGCGTGCAGGCCTCCCAGCTGTTCTCCGGCCTGTTCTTCCCGGCCGTGTCCCTGTGGCTCGGCTGGACCGGTGCCGCGCTCGGTGCCGCGCTGGTGGCCCTGGGGCTGCTGGCCTACGGGCTCGCGGTGGTGCCCACCCCGCGCGAGCTGGCGGCCCGGGCCGCGCGGGAGGCACGGTCCGGGCCCGGACCGGAGAGCACGACGCCGGCCGCCCCCGGCGATGCCCGGGCCGAGGACCCGGACGGGCCGTCGGCGGACCGGTTGCCGGCCACGGTGTGGATCTTCGCCTCGATCGCGCTGCTGTCCGGTTTCGGCATGCAGGCGACCAACGTCTACCTGCCGTTGTTCTCCATGGAGGCGGTGGGCTTCTCCCTCGTCCTGGGCGGCGTGGCCACGGCGGTGTCCGGCGTGATCGGCGTGGTCTCGCGCATCTGGTGGGGCCGGCGGATGTCGGCCGGCGTCAAGGCCTCGACGCTGCTGCTGATGATCTCGGCCGGCGCCCTGTCCGGGGTCGCCGCGTTCCTGGCCGCCGGGCTGTGGCACCTGCCGGCCCTGATCTGGGCGGGTGCGGCCCTGCACGGTGTCACGGTGCTCGGGGCGAACGTGGTCATCAACGCGGGCCTGATGCAGGTGGTGGCCCCGGAGCGGATCGGCGCCGCCTCCGGCATCAACTCGATGGGCATGTACTCCGGCTTCGCCCTGGGCCCGCTGGTGATGGGCGCCCTGCGGGACCTCACCGGGGACTTCTCGATCGGCTGGCTGGTCATCGCGGTGATGTACGTGGGCTGCTTCGGCATGGCCCTGTTCCTGCGCGCGCACGGCCGCCGTCCGCCGCGGCCACGGGTGACACCGGCCTAGACTCGGGGCCATGGACACCCCCGGCGCCAGCCCGCACCGTCCCCCTCGTCCCGCCGCGGCCGAGGCCCCTGCACCCGCCGGTGGCCCCCTCTGGGCGCGCACGGCGCTGCTGGTGGTGCCCTCGGTGTGGCTGGGGCTGATCGCCGGGATCTCCCTGATCGAGGCGCCGCTGAAGTTCACGGCCCCGGGGATCACGATCCCGCTGGGCCTGGGCATCGGACGCCGGGTCTTCCTGGCGATGAACATCGTCGAGATCGTGCTGGCCGTGCTGCTGCTCGTGGCGCTGTGGAGGTGCCTGGGCCGGCCCGGCCGGCAGCGGCTCTGGGCCCTGGGCTGGGCGGCCACCGCCGTGCTGGTGGTCAAGGTCGCCGTGATCCGCCCGTTCCTGAACGAGCGGACCGATGCCGTGCTGGCCGGGGAGTCCGAGGGCGGGTCCCTCACCCACTACCTCTACGTGGGGGCGGAGGTGGTGCTCATCCTCGTCCTGGGTGCTCTCGTGCTGGCCGCCGCGCGCGCCGTCGTCGGGCCGGGGACCCACCCGGGCGCCGCACCGCGATCATGACCCGCGGGTCCGCCGCCGGGCCGCGGGCCGGCGGCCGTGGACCAGCCAGTACACGCCGATGGTGAGGGCCATCAGGCAGGCCAGCGCGAGGTACATGCCGGAATAACCGGTGACAGGCAGCAGGGCCCCCAGGATCACCGGGCCGAGGCCGATGCCGAGGTCGAGCATGATGAAGTAGGTCGAGGTGGCCACCCCGATCTGCAGGGGCGGCACCACCGTGACGGCGATCGCCTGCAGGCTCGTGAGCAGGGCGCCGAAGCCGATGGCCGTCAGTGCCGCCGCCGCGAAGATCCCCGCGGGCACGGGCCAGGCGGCGAGCACCGCGAGGGCGATCATGAAGGACACCAGGAGCGGGACGACGGCGGCGTTGTCGCCGAAGCGGTCGTGGATCGGCCCGACCACGAAGCGGGTCGCCACCAGGACGGTGCCGTAGATCAGGAAGAAGGAGCTGGCCACGGTCGGGCTGATGCCCTCCTGCTGGGCGTAGCCGTTGAGGAAGGCCAGCACCCCCGAGAAGGCGGTCCCGGCCAGCAGGATGACGATCGAGACGGGCAGGGCCTGCGGGGAGAGCATCCCGCGGACGGAGAAGCGCAGTCGCGGTCCCGAGCTATCTGGCCGGGGCGGCGCGGGCAGCCGGACCAGCAGTCCGGCCGCGAGGCCGAAGAGCGAGAAGACGGTACAGGCCAGGAACAGGGAATCGAACCCGAAGGCGTCCGTGAGCTGGAAGGCCAGCAACGGCCCGAACGCGGAACCGGCCGTGGTGGACGTGCCGAACCAGCCGGTGCCCTCGCTGCGGCGGTGGCGCGGGATCAGGCCGATCACTGAGGCGGCCAGGACGGTGGCGGCCGCGCCGAAGGCGATCCCGTGGACGAAGCGCACGGTGATCAGCAGCGCGAGCGTATTCGCCAGCAGGTACAGCGTCGAGGCGAGCAGGAAGGCGATCAGGGCGCCGATGAGCACCCTGCGCCGGCCGAGGGAGTCCATGGCCTGGCCGGTGAGCAGCCGGGCGAACACCGCGCCCAGGACGTAGGCGCCGACCGCGAGCCCGGACATCGCGTCCGAGGCCTGGAACCGGTCCACGGCGTACAGGGCCATGGCCGTGACCAGGAGGTAGAACACCATGGCCAGGAACAGGTTGGTCAGTGAGGCGAGGATGAAGTCCCGGCTCCACAACCGGCTCGGTCCGGGGGGAACCGCACTGGCGGGGGGCATGGATCACTGGCCTTCCTGGGCGGGGGATGAGCCGTGGACGACACGGTTCGTAGGCATCCTAGTTCCCCCCGTCCGAGGTCGGAGCGCGGTCTACGCTGGTGGTCATGGCGAAACGCGGCTCCCTGACCTGGCTCTGGCTCATGGTCGTCGCCGCGATCCTGACGCAGACCGCGCTGAACCTGCTGCGTCCGGTCACCAGCTACAAGCTCCTGACCCTGGGCGCGGACGAGACCGCCGTGGGCCTGGCGACCGCCGCCTATGCGATCGTGCCGCTGGTGAGCGCCATGTGGCTGGGCCGGGTCACCGGCCGCTTGCCCTCCCTGCGCGGCATGATCGCCCTCGGCGCCCTCGTGATGTCCCTGGCCGGGGCCGCCCTGGCCTGGGGGAACTCGGTGGTGATGATCATGGCGGCCTCGGCGCTGCTGGGCATGGGCCATCTCGTCTTCACGATCGCCGGCCAGGCCGCCATCGGCCGGCGGGCTCCCCGGGAGATGATGGACGCGGCCTTCGGCTGGTTCACGGCGGCGTTCTCCGTCGGCCAGATGGCCGGCCCCCTGCTGTCCGGACTCATCCTCGGCAACGTCCCGCTGGCCCAGGCGGCCACCGGGGGCGGACTGGACGAGGAGATCACCTGGGCCCTGTGGCTCGGCGCGGGCATCTCCCTGCTGGCCGTGCCCGTCATGTTCTCCCTGCGCGCCCAGACCGCTCCGGACCCGACGCCGGCCGCGGACTCCCGGCCCGGCGGCGCCGTCGACGCGACCGCCGCTCAGCCCACGGCGCAGAAGGCGACGGCGCCGCGCATCCTCCGGGTGCCCGGGGTGCCCTCCCACATGCTCGCCGCCCTGGCCCTGCTGGCCGTCATCGACATCCTGACGGCCTTCATGCCGCTCGTGGGCGAGGCGGCCGGGGTCTCACCGCTGTGGGTGGGCGTCCTGCTGGCCGTGCGCGGGGCCGGGTCCGTGCTGTCCAGGATCTTCCTGCCGTGGTTCACCGCCCGCTGGTCCCGGAACACGCTGGTGCTGGCCGCGCTGCTGGTCTCCGCGGTGACGATCGGACTGGTGCCCCTGGCCCTGGAGCCGTTGGGCGCCCTGTGGCTGGCGGCCGTGCTGATGGCCGTGGGCGGGTCGTTCCTCGGGCTGGGCCAGCCCCTGACGATGACCCTGATCGCGCAGGCGGTCCCGGCCGACTGGCGCGGCGCCGCACTCGGCCTGCGCCTGGTCGGGAACCGCCTCGGGCAGGTGGTCCTGCCGGTCGTGGCCGGCGTCGTCGCCGCACCACTCGGTCCGGCCGGAGGCGTGTGGTTCGCCTGTGCGGTGCTCGGGCTCTCCGGGCTCGAACGGATCCTGGGCCGTCACACCGGCCCGAACACACCCGGCCCGGACACCCCGGGGGCGAACGGGTCCTGAGGGGGCTCAGCCCCGACGGGGCTCAGTCCTCGTTCTCGTCCTCCTCGCCGTCCCATTCGCCGTCCGCATCGGGATCGGCTCCGGGTTCCTCGGGGCCGCCCTCCTGGTAGTCCGGGATGCCGTTGTAGTCCTCGTCACCGTCCAGCAGGAAGGTGTCCCGGCGCAGGGGGTCGATCGCGTCCAGGGTGTCCGGGTCATCCGACGAGCCGAAGTCGACGGTGCCGTCGCGGCCGTCGGCCGGTTCCTCCAGATCGTTCTCCGGCTCCTCGATGAACTGCTGTTCGAGTTCGTCTTCGTAGCGGGCCAACACGGACCTCCTCGATCTCGGGCGGCCCGGAGAGTGGGCTGATCCGCCTCCATCGGCCGCATCGTGGTTCCAGTCTAGTGTCGGCGGCGCCCGCGCGGCAGGGCCATCAAGGCCAGACCGACAAGGGCGATCATCAGCGTGCCGACGCCACCGAACAGCCACCCGCTCGCACCGGTCCCGGCCGTCCGGTCCACGTGGACCGCGTCGGCCGCGGCGTCCCGGTCCTCATCCGCTGCGGAAACTGTGGAGTCCGGGGTGCCTGCCTGCGGCCCACCGGCCCCGGTGCCACCCCCGTCGGCGGCCTGACCGGTGCCGAGGCCGTCGAGCAGCCTCTCGGCGTCCTCCAGGACGCGCTTGGACCCCGCACCGAGTTCACTCGGGACCACTCCGGCCCACGGTGCACCACTGCCCGCCTCGGGGGCGGGACGCGGGGGCAGGACGACGGCCGGGCCACCGGTGGGACCCTCGGTGGGGACTGCATCGGTGGCCGTCTCCTCGCCGCCCGAGTCCCCGCCGGCCCCCTCCGAACCGGGGCGGGGCCGGTCGGCGCCACCGGGCGTGACCGCGCCACCGGGCGTGACCGCCCCGGAATCCGCGTCATCGCCCGCTCCGGGGGCCGGCGACGCGCCGCCCGGGAGCGTGCCGGTCTCGTCATCGGATCCGTCACCCGGCGTGGCGGGGGCAGTGGTGGTGCCGGGTGAGGACGGACGGGACGTCGGCGTCGGGGTGGGGGAGTCCCCGGGCGCCGGTGCCTCGCTGGTGGGCTCGGGAACCGGGGTCGGTGTGGGGGCGGCCGTCGTGGGCTCCGGGGTCGGATCAGCGGGTCCGGGCGGCGGCGTGGGAGTGGGTGTCGGTGTAGGGGTCGGCGTCGGGCTGGCGGCACCGGGCTGGACGAGCACGCCGATCTCGCAATGGGCCTCACCGCCCCGTCCGTCGGAGGCGATGACGGCGAAGTTGTCCTGACCGGTCGCACCGGCCGGAGCCGCATAGGTGATGACGTGGCCGGCGACGGTGGGCTGCACCCCGAGCATGGAGACGTCGGCGCGGAGCGTGACCGGGTCCCCGTCCGGGTCCGAGACGCTGACCCGGATGGACTCGGTGGAGCCGTTCTGCGTCATCACCCCGCCGCACGTCAGTTGCGGGGCCTGGTTCGGCGTCGCTGCCACGGTGGGGGAGGTGGAGGGCGAACCCTCGGGCGCGGGCGACTCGGTGCCGGTGGCGGCGGCCGGGGCGGTCAGCGCGGTGGCGGCCAGGAGGGTGCTGCACCCGACGGCGGCGACACGGCTCAGCAGAGGGCGCGCGTTGCGTGGACGATGTGGGGTTGCCAGTCGGTGGGCAGTGGTGGTCATTCAGGTGCCCCCCGGCTCTGAAGTACATTGGCCCCGTGCTGTCCGCCCCGTCGAGCGTGACGGACAGCACCGGCGTACTCGTAATCATACCGTGATGTTGGGGCCTTGGCTATCACAGTCACATCACGGTGATCACGGCGGCCTCCCGGTGCCGCGACGTCGGGAGGCCGCCGGGGGCCGGATCACCGGCCTGGCCTGGCCCGTGGCCCGGCCAGGCCAGTCGCGGTCGGGCAGACCGACCGCGACCGGGCGCTGCCGGGCGCCGGTCAGACGACGCGGCGTTCGGGGACCGAGACCTTCGCCGGGTCGTCGGTGACCACGTGACCGATGGCGGCGTCCACGGCCGCGAGGGTGGACTCGTCCAGGGTGATCCCGGAGGCCCGGACGTTCTCCACGATCTGCTCGGGGCGGGACGCGCCGACGATGGCGCCGGCGACGTTCGGGTTGGACAGCACCCAGGCGATGGCCAACTGGCCCATGGTGCAGTCCAGGTCCTGGGCGATCGGCTTCAGCTTCTGGACGGCGGTCAGGACGTCATCGGTCAGCCACGCGGCCATGGTCTGCTGACCGCCGCCCTTCTCGTCGGTGGCCCGTGAACCGGCCGGGGGCTGCTGGCCGGGCAGGTACTTGCCGGTCAGGGTGCCGCCGGCCATCGGGGACCAGACGATCTGGGACATTCCGAGGTCCTCACACGCGGGGACGACCTCGGGCTCGATCACGCGCCACAGCATGGAGTACTGGGGCTGGTTGGAGATCAGCTGGATGCCCAGCGACTTCGCCATGGCGTGGGCCTCGCGGATCTTGTCCGCGGGCCACTCGGAGACGCCGATGTACAGGGCCTTGCCGGACCGCACGACGTCCGCGAACGCCTGCATGGTCTCCTCCAGGGGGGTCTCCACGTCGTAGCGGTGCGCCTGGTAGAGGTCCACGTAGTCCATCTGCAGACGCTGCAGGGAGCCGTTGATCGACTCGAGGATGTGCTTGCGGGACAGTCCGGTGTCATTGGGACCCTTGGGGCCGGTGGGCCAGTAGACCTTGGTGAAGACCTCCAGGGATTCCCGGCGCTCTCCCTTCAGCGCCTCGCCCAGGACCGACTCGGCCTTGCCGTTCGCGTAGACGTCGGCCGTGTCGAAGCTGGTGATGCCCTGGTCGAGGGCGGCCCGGACGCAGGCGTGAGCCGTCTCGTTCTCCACCTGGGAGCCGTGGGTCAGCCAGTTGCCGTAGATGATCTCGGAGATCTTGAGTCCGCTGTTGCCGAGGTATCTGAATCTCATGGATTCACCCTAGTCGGCCGGGAACGGCAACGGCCGCCCTCCCGACGGGGAGAGCGGCCGTTGCGGCGTCTGATCAGATCAGAGCGGGCGGACTGCAGCAGCCTGCATGCCCTTCGGGCCCTGCTGGGCCTCGAACTCGACCTTCTGGTCCTCCTGCAGCTCCTTGAAGCCGGAGCCCTCGATGGCGGAGAAGTGGACGAAGATGTCAGCGGAGTTGTCGTCCGGGGAGATGAAGCCGTAGCCCTTCTCAGCGTTGAACCACTTGACGGTACCGGTGGCCATGGATGCCTCTTTCATTGGGGTGTTTACCCACGGGGATTCCCGCGGGGGCGAAGCGGTGTGTGGCGAAACCGCTTCCCAACGCCCCGTCCAGCCCGAGAGCTGACCGGTCCGCAGTGATGACGGACTTACTGCTACTACACTTCGTCGCCCATATTACGTGAGAGTGGTCGAAACAACAGCCCCACGGGGTCGAATCCTCGGCGTTGGCCAAGAATTCACCCGGAGCGTGAGGCATAGACCACCCGGTTCTCCAGGTACTGGTCCCGGCCGGTGTCGAAGACCCCCGTGCACGTGATCAGCCGGATCTCGTCACCGGCCACCGCTCCGTAGACCTCGAGCGTGGGGAAGTCGTCCACCGGGTGGTCCTCCACGCGATCCACCCGGTAGACGCGGGCGTCCCCGCCGGCGTCGGTCACCCGTACCTCGTGCCCGGGGCGCAGCTCCGGCAACCGCCCGAAGACCGCGGGCCCGGCCGGGGTGTCCACGTGGGCGACGAAGACGGTCGGGTGGCCTCCGGCCGGATCCTCGTCCGGGGAATACCACCCGACGTCCTCGCCGCTGTCCGGGACCCCGAGCGTCCCGTCGTCCTGGACCTGTACCCCGATGAGTCCGGTCCGCAGGCCGATGGCCGGGATCTCCAGTCCGGCGGGAGCGACAGGTGTGGCCAGGGTGTCTGCGGGTCCCTTCCATGCCGACTCCACGTTGTTCAGGAACGCGGACGTATCCATCGAACAACCCGCCAGGGACACCGCCAGTGCGGTCCCGGCCAGCACGGTGCTGAGACGCCGGGGCCGCACGGGGGGCCGGCGGGTGTCCACGGTGGATACGTCCCGGGGGCTCATGCCGCGCTTCGCCTCCGGCGGACCAGCGTGTAGGCGCCCAGGCTGACCGCGGCCGCGAGGGCGCCCGCCGTGGCGATCGGCAGGACCACGTTCTGGCCGGCGGCCTCGCCCCGGCCGGCGTCGACGCCCCCGACCGGCAACTGCGTGTCGTCCCCGGACGGGGCGCCGGGACCGGTGCCGGCCTGGTCCGGCGCGGTGGCGGCGCACCCCGGGTCCGTCAGGGTGCCGTCGCCATCGCCGTCACCGGTGGCCGCTGCCGCGGTCTCGACGAGGCTGTCCGTGCCGGTCGTGCCATCTGTACCGTCCGTGCCGGCCTCGATGGTGGCGTCGCCGGTGCCGGTGTCCGTGGGTGCCGCGTCACCGGTCCCGGCATCCTGCTGGTCCCCGGCGGCGGCGTCGGTGCAGAGGCCGTCCTGCTCCGCGGGGCCCGCTGCGGGGATCCCCTCGGCCGGTTCCGCGTCGGCGGGACCCGCCTCGGCGCCGACGGGCGGTTCGTCACCCGTCTCCGGGGTGGGCGCCTCGCCGGTACCGGAGGTGAGCGCCTCATCGGTGCCGCCGGCGGGTGCCTCGCCGGTCTCGGCGGGGGCCTCCTCACCGGTTCCGGTGACTGGTTCGGGTGCGGTCTCGACAGTGGCCTCGGCGCCACCGGTCCCGGCCGCACCCTCCACGTCCGCCACCACGATGGTGCTGGCAGGCCCTTCCGCGAGGTCCAGGTCCGTGTCGGCGTGTGCTGCGGGTGCCAGCATCACCGTCGTGACCAGGCCCAGGGCTGCCATCCCGGTGATGGCCGGCGTGCGTCGGTAGAGGGGGGTCGTGTGCTGCATCAGAAGATCCTTCGTCCGCTGGATCCAGCCCGGGGTGGACTGGTAGCACCCCAACCTATGAGAGGGCTGTGAATGGGGCACTAGTAGGCACTACCCGACGTGCACTGCCGACGACCACGTCATCGGGCGCCGCCCTACTCGGTTTTTGAGTCTGTTTCGGTCCGCTTCGCTTCCTCAGGGCTGAGGATCCCGGCCGCGGAGCCGGTCCATCTGACGGCGGTCCCGCTTGGTGGGGCGCCCTGCGCCGCGATCGCGCTGGGGGACGGCCAGCAGTTCCCGGGGGATCAGCGGCGGCGAGTGGTCGACGTAGTGGCGCACCGCCTCGGCGGCCCCGACCCGTTTGGCCAGCAGGCCGGTGACCTCCAGGACCCTCTCCCGGCCCGGCTGGCGCAGCCGGATGGTGTCACCGGGCTTGACCGGCTGGGCCGCCTTGGCCGGCTGGCCGTTGAGACGCACGTGGCCGGCCCGGCAGGCCGCCGTCGCCGCCGAGCGGGTCTTGTACATGCGGATGCCCCACAGCCAGGCGTCCAGGCGGACCTGGCTCGGTGGCTGCGGGGCGTTCGGCATGCGGACCAGGATACGGGTGGGCCGGTTACTGGTTGCCCTCGGCGGTGCGCAGGTTGCGGAAGGCCGAACGGTGGAAGACCAGCGGCTCGTGCTCGGAGGAGTGGTCGTGGACGCCGTGGACCTCGAGCAGGACCACGTGGTGGTCGCCGGCCGGGACCTCCGCGTAGACGGAGGTCTCCAGCCACAGCGCGGCGTTGTCCAGGAACAGGGCGCCCCGGTCCGAGGCGCGAACGCCCAGGCCCTCGAAGCGGTCCCCGTCCTTGGAGGCCAACTGGCGGCAGACGTCGGTGTGGCCCTCGGCGAGGATCGAGATCCCGATGCGCTCGGCCCGCTTCAGCCGCGGCCAGGTCCGGGAGGTGTTCTGCACGGCGAAGGACACCAGTGCCGGTTCGAGGGAGACCCCCACCGTGAAGGACGAGGCCACGAGGCCCTCCTTCTGGTCATCGGCGAGGCCGCACAGCGCGGCGACGCCGGAGGGGAAGTGGGAGAAGGCCGAGCGCAGGGTCTGGGCGGACAGGTCGGTGTCCAGGGTGGCGGTGCGGCTCAGGTCGATGGTGGCCAGGGCGGTCATGTCAGTCCTCCGTTCGAGGGCGCATCCACAGTGTGACCTCGGGCGGTGCCCCTCCGGTACCTGCTTCAGACGCGGTACTTGCCCGCCGGCTTGCCCGGAAGGCCGAATCATCACCTGGAGCACCCCACTACTGCGTGAAGAGGGTTGCCGTCCCGCAAGCCAGGGCTGTAACAGCGGGAACTCGTGATTCTGGGTTCAGCGTAACGACGGCCGGGGCGACGGGTCAAAGGCCTTCTGCGGATGTGAACGCCTGTGACGGTGACCTCCGTCACGTGCTGCGGAGCCGGTTGCCGCCGACGCGGGACGGCACCCGGCGGTGACCGGGGGCTACCGGAAACGCCGGGCCACGGCCTCCCCGTGGGCGGGCAGCCCCTCGGCCCCGGCCAGTGCCGAGATGTTCGATGCCAACTCCTTCAACCCGGTCTCGGAGTACCGGATCAGCTGCTGCAGCCGCAGGAAGCTGACCGTGTTCAGCCCCGAGGAGTACCGGGCGGACCCGCCGGTGGGCAGCACGTGGTTGGACCCGGAGGAGTAGTCGCCCAGCGGCACGGGGGAGTACGGTCCCACGAACACGGCCCCGGCGTTGCGGATCCGGCGCGCGGTGGCCAGCGCGTCCACGGTGTGCACCTCCAGGTGCTCGGCGGCGTAGGCATCGGCCACCGCGATGGCCGTGGCCAGGGTGTCCACCACGAGGATCCCGGACTGCGGACCGGTCAGGGCCTGACGGACCTGCTCCTCGTGGAACGACCCCGGCACCTGCTCCTGGACCTGGGCCACCACGTCCCGGGCCAGCTCCGGGGACGTGGTGATGAGCACCGAACCGGCCATCGGGTCGTGCTCGGCCTGGCTGATCAGGTCGGCCGCGACCCACTCCGCGTCCGCCGTGGCATCGGCCAGCACGGCGATCTCGGTGGGACCGGCCTCGGCGTCGATCCCGATGGTCCCGAGCAGCGCCCGCTTGGCCGCGGCCACGTAGATGTTGCCCGGCCCCGTGACCATGTCCACCGGGGCGCACAGGCGCGTGCCGTCGTCGTCGTTCACCCCGTAGGCGAACATGGCCACGGCCTGGGCGCCGCCGGCGGCATAGACCTCGTCCACGCCGAGCAGGGCGCAGGCGGCCAGGATGACGGGGTGCGGCAGGCCGCCGAAGTCCTTCTGCGGCGGGGAGGCCACCGCCAGGGAGGGCACCCCGGCCGCCTGCGCCGGGACCACGTTCATCACCACGGAGGAGGGGTACACCGCGCGCCCGCCGGGCACGTACAGCCCCACCCGGCCCACCGGGACCCAGCGGTTCTCCACGATGGCCCCCTCCCCGAGGTCGACCTCGGACCCGGGCGGCAGCTGCGCGGCGTGCACGGTCCGGGCGCGGGCGATCGACTCCTCCAGTGCGGAGCGGACCTCGGGGTCCAGGGCCTCCAGCGCCTCGGCCAGCGCCGGGGCGGGCACCCGCAACGACGGCGGCCGGATCCCGTCGAAGCGCTCGCCCAGGTCCAGCACGGCCGAGGCGCCGCCGGAGCGCACCTCGTCCAGGATCGGCAGCACCCGCGGCACGGCACCGGCCACGTCCAGCTCGGCCCGGGGCAGCACCGTGGCCGGGTCGACGTCGTGTCCGCGCAGGTCCGTGATGGAAAGCATGAGGGTCCTCTTCCGGTACTGGAGTGGTCGGCCGTGATCTGAAGCGATCTCAGCGTCCATTCTCCACCCGTTCAGGTCCGGTGCAGGCGCCGGTGACAGACTGGGACCATGCCATTGATGTCCCTGTCCTCCGTGCTGCCCGCCCTGCCCGGGGCGGCCGTTCCCTCCGGGGCGGCCCTCCGTGCCCTCTCCGAACCGGTCCCGGACGGGACCGCGACACCGGAGGACATCACCACCACCGTCCCGGACACCATGGAGGAGGGGGCCCAGGGCGCCGTGGACTCCCTCGGCCCGTTCTGGGGGATCCTGTCCACCGTGCTGGTCGGGGTCGTCATCGCGCTGGCCGTCGTGACCGCGGCCTCCGTGCTGCTCAACGTGGTGCTGCGCGGCCGGCCGGCACTGCGGCGCCAGGTGGCCCGGTGCCGGGTCCCGGTGGCCGTGGCGCTGAGCCTGATGGCCGCCAGGATCGCCCTGGGCCTGACCGCCTCCGAGTACGACTGGTTCGAGGGGACGAACTTCCTGCTGCTGGCCGGGATCATCGGCTCACTGGCCTGGCTGGCCCTGCGGATCGTGCGGATCGTCGAGGAGCGGGTGCTCGCCAAGTACCAGAGCGCGGGCGAGGACGACCGGCGGGACCGCAAGATCCAGACCCAGACGGTGCTGATCCGGCGCATCCTCGAGGCCCTGATCATCGTCATCGCGGTGGCCGTGATCCTGCTGACCATCCCGCAGGTGCGAGCGGTGGGCGCCGGCCTGCTGGCCTCGGCCGGCCTGCTGTCCGTGGTGGCCGGCCTGGCGGTCCAGTCCACCCTGACCAACGTCTTCGCCGGCGTCCAGCTGGCCTTCACCGACGCCATCCGCGTGGGGGACGTGGTGACCGTGGAGGACGTCTACGGCACCATCGAGGACATCACCCTGTCCTACGTGGTGGTCAAGATCTGGGACGGCCGCCGGGTGATCTTCCCGTCCAGCCACTTCACCACCACCCCCTTCGAGAACTGGACGCGCGTGGGCTCGGCGCTGTCCGGGACCGTGGAGATGGAGGTCGACTGGCGGGTGCCCATGGAGGAGGCCCGCGACCGCCTCCGGGCCCTGCTGGAGTCCACCGAGCTGTGGGACGGCAAGGAGGGGTCCCTGCAGATCACCGACGCCCTCGGCGGCATGGTCAAGATCCGTGCCGTGGTCTCCGCCCGGAACTCCGGGGACCTGTGGGACCTGCGCTGCCTCGTGCGGGAGGACCTGGTCACCTTCCTGCGCAGCGAGCACCCGGAGGCCATCTACGCCCAGCGCCTGGCCGAGAGCGTCTCGGTGCTCTCCCCGGCCTACGCGGAGACCGGCGAGGCGGAGGCGGACCCGTACCGCCGGGCCGCCGGCGGATCCGCGGCGCGGCACGACGGCGCCTCCGCCGGTCCGGTGCCCGGTGGCGGGGCCCGTCCGGGCCGGGAGCAGCGGCCGGCCACCGGCGCACTGCCCCGGCTGGGATCGTCCAACGGGTCCCCTGCCGCCACCGGTCAGCAGCGGGCCGTCACCGGTGCCGAGTCCACGGTCACCGGGTCCGCGGTCACCGGGTCCACGCCGTTGACGAAGACGAGCGAGGACTCGTCGATGTTCACGGGATCGATCACCGCGATCGAGCGCAACCGGGAGTTCGCGGGCCCGGGCGAACAGGCCTACCAGGAACGCAAGGAGAAGGCGGCCCAGGCAGACGGTGGCCCGGACGACGACTCGGGCCACCCGGACCCCGGGCGGGAGCCGGCCGCCGAGAGCGAACGGCGGGCCCGGCCGGACGTCAGCCTCGACGGGGACTGAGCGCCCCCGGCCCGTGGGCGGGGCCGCACGGCCGTGCCCCCGGGCCGGGCGGTACCCGGTGGCCCCGTGCGGGCCTCAGCGGCGGCGGGCCCGGCCGGCGCCGGCGCCCTCCTCCGGGACCGGCGGGGGACCGGGGAGGTCCTTCGGTTCCTCGGCCGCGGTGACGTCCCGCGGGGGCTCGTCCCGGTGGACGCCGGAGGGCTTGTCCGGGGACTCCTTGACGCACAGCACGGGCTGGTCGAGTTCCTGCAGCAGCGCGTCGGCCACGGATCCCATCAGGACCCGCCCGAACGTGCCGCGGCGGCGCATGCCGATCACCACGAGCGAGGGCTGGACCTCGGTGGCCAGGTCCTTGATCTCGTCCACCGTGGACCGGCCCCGCGCGTACTGGCGGAACTCGGCGCGCAGCCCGGAGGCGTCGAGGATCCGCTGCAGCTCCACCTGCTCGATCTCCGTCACCGCGGCCTCGTGCCTGTGCTCGGGGACGGCGTTGACCACGAGCAGGTCCTCGTGGGCGATCCGGGCGAGCCGGATCGCCTCGGTCAGGGCGGCCTTCGACTCGTGACTGCCGGTGTAGCCCACCAGGATGGTCATGCGCTCCCCGTTCCCCTGCGGCGGTCGACCGCGCGCTATGCGCCGGTCCTGCGTGACTTGGCCTCGGAACGGCTGAGCCGCTCCAGGACGGCGTCCGGGCTGAACCGGGCCGCCGTCATGAGGGAACGATACCGCCGCGAGGGCACGCAGACGCTGCGGCCGTCCGCGGCGGCGGTGAGCCCCTCGCGGACCACGTCGTCCGCATCCATCCAGGCCCACCGGGGCCGCTTGGAGGTGTCGATCCCGGCCCGCTGGTGGAACTCGGTCCGCACCAGCCCCGGGCAGAGCGCCGTGACGGTGACGCCCGAGGACTTGTAGCGGGTGTTGGCCCACCGGCTGAAGGCCACGGCCCAGGACTTCGCGGCCCCGTAACTGCCGTCCGGGATCAGCCCGGCCACGGAGGAGACGTTGATGATCCGGCCGCCGCCCCGGGCGAGGAAGGACTGGATGGCCGCGTGGGAGAGCAGCATGGGCGCCTCCACCAGCAGCCGCAGCATGGCCACCTCGTCCTCGGCCTCGCTCTCGTGGAACTCGGTGGAGAGCCCGGCGCCGGCGTTGTTCACCAGCATCGTGATCGGCTGTTCGCGGGACCGGATCCGGGCGGCGACCACGTCCACGCCCTCCCGGGTGGCCAGGTCCACGGTCAGCGTCTCCACGGAGACGCCGTACTGTGCCTCCAGCCCCCGGGCCTTGCCGACCAGCGCGATCGGGTCCCGGCCCGTGATCACGAGGTCCTGGCCCTGGCCCGCCAGCTGACGGGCGAACTCGGCGCCCAGTCCCGCGGTGGCCCCGGTCACGAGGGCCGTCGGGGCGTTCTTCCGGTCGGTGTTCATGAGCGGGACCTCCCAGTCCTGCCGGGTCTCGAGTTCGTCTAGCTGCTCTGCCACGTTTACCGCCTTGTGATGACTCGTCGTCAGCACCCGCATTCCTGCGGGCGCCGGAGGCACCGCACCCTCCGTCATCCATGGTATGGGTCACGTTCGCCCGCACCGCCGCGACATCGCGGCGTGGCAGGTCACGGTATGGACACTGACGGGCTCAGGCCTCCCGCCCCAGGTACGTCAGGTGGGCGGCCATGGTCATCGCGGCGACCGAGCGCACCGTGCCGGTCACCTCGGGGTACACGGTGGCGGCCAGGCGCTCGGCGAGCGCGTCGAACGCGGTGCGCTGCGGATCGTCCCCGACGCCCCGGCCCGAGGACCCCGGGACCAGTCCCGCCCCCGGGCCCCGGCGCACGGTGTCCCGGTCGGCGGCGTCCAGCTGGCCGAGCAGCTCGCGGACCTGGTCCAGACGGGCGTGCCGGTGATCCCGGTACTGGACACCCACCTGGGCGATCGAGGCCAGCGCCGGACCGTGGGCGGGCAGCACCGTGGCGTCGCCCAGCGCGATGAGCAGCTCCAGGCTGCGCAGGTAGTCGGCCAGCGTCCCGTCCGGGTGGTCGATCATGGTCGTGCCCCGGCCCAGCACCGTGTCTCCCGTCAGCACGGAACCGGCCGCACCGTCGTCGGGCAGGGCGAAGGAATAGGAGTCCGAGGTGTGCCCGGGGGTGTGCCAGGCGGTGATCACGACGCCGGCGGCCGGGATGCGCTCGCCGTGCGCCAGGGGTGCCGCCCCCCGCGACCACGCGGGGGACCCGCCCCGCACCGGTGCGCCGGTGCGCTCGGCGAACAGTCCGACCGCCCCCGTGTGGTCCTCGTGGTGGTGGGTCACCAGGATCAGTTCCACGCGGCGGTCGCCGGCGGCGGCCAGCACCGCCTCGAGGTGGTCCGCGGACCCCGCGCCGGGACCGGGGTCCACCACCACCACGGAATCCGCGTCCGGGGCGCCGATGAGGTAGGTGTTGGTCCCCTCCAGGGTCATGCCCGAGGGATTGTCGGCGAGGACCGCGGAGGTCAGGTGGGAGTCCGGGACGGGAGAGGCCATAGGCTCAGTGTATGGACCAGTCACAGGACCGCCAGAGCCAGCCCCGGGACCAGGGAGGCCGTCAGGGCAGTTACGTGCTGTCCGGGCAGGAGTTCACCCGGGACACGCACTACATCCAGGACCGGATCGTCGCGGACCCGACCGCGATCACGGCCGCCCCCCGGGTGGAGACGGACAAGGTCGGGCACGTGGCCGGCGGGCTGACCGCCGACGCCCAGGCCTGGCCCGTGGAGGCCGGGCGCTACCGGCTCGTCGCGGCGCGGGCCTGCCCGTGGGCCAACCGGACGATCATCGTGCGGCGGTTGCTGGGCCTGGAGGACGCCATCTCCCTCGGCACCCCCGGCCCCACCCATGACGAGCGGTCCTGGACCTTCGACCTGGACCCGGACGGGAGGGACCCGGTGCTGGGCACCGAACGGCTGCAGGAGAACTACTTCACGCGCTTCCCGGACTACCCCCGCGGGATCACGGTGCCGGCCATCGTGGACATCCCCACCGGTGCGGTGGTGACCAACGACTACCCGCAGATCACCCTCGACTTCTCCACGCAGTGGACCGCGTACCACCGGGACGGGGCGCCGGACCTGTTGCCCGAGGGGTCCCTGGACGAGATGCACGAGGTCATGACCCGCATCTTCACCGAGGTCAACAACGGGGTGTACCGGTGCGGGTTCGCCGGCTCGCAGGAGGCCTACGACTCCGCCTACGACCGGTTGTGGACCGCCCTGGACTGGCTGGAGGAACGGCTGACGTCCCGGCGGTACCTGATGGGGGACACCATCACGGAGGCCGACGTCCGGCTGTTCACCACCCTGGTGCGGTTCGACCCGGTCTACCACGGCCACTTCAAGTGCAACCGCAACACGCTGGACCGGATGCCGGCTCTGTGGGGCTACGCCCGGGACCTGTTCCAGACCCCCGGGTTCGGGGACACGGTCGACTTCGACCAGATCAAGAGCCACTACTACGAGGTGCACCGGGACATCAACCCCACCGGGATCGTGCCGAAGGGGCCGGAACTGTCCGGCTGGCTGGGCGAGCACCGGCGCGAGGAGCTCGGTGGTTCCCCGTTCGGCGACGGCACCGCCCCGGGGCCGGTCCGCGAGGACGAGCGGGTCACGCCCGGTCACAACCCGTTGTACCCGGCCTGAGGTCCCGGCCCGCGGGGGTTCGGTCTCAGGCCGACGGTCCGGCCGTTCAGGCGCCGGACCACAGGGGGGAGGTGCGCCGGAGGTTCTCCAGCACCGCCTCGCGCACGGAGTGCAGGTGCCTCCGCATGGCCCGGTCGGCCGCGGGGCCGTCGCCCGCGGCGATGGCCTCGATGATCGCCTCGTGCTCGGTGAGCTCGTGGGGGTGTGCCATCTGGGCCTGCAGTCCCGGCAGGACGTGATGGGCGCGCGCCATGTCGTCCAGCACCCTCTCGAGGGCGGCGGCGAGCCGGGTGTTGCGCGCCTCCCCGGCCACGGCCAGGTGGAAGTCCCGGGCCGCGCCCATGGCCTCCAGGGGGTCTCCCCCGGAGAGCCCGCGCTGGCGGTCCAGGGCCGACCGGAGCGTGGGGACGGTGTGTGCGGTGGCCTGCCGGGCCGCCTCCGCCGCGGCGTGCGGTTCCAGCAGCATCCGCAGGTCCAGGACCTCGCCGAGGTCCTGGGGGGACATGGTCTGGACCAGGTACCCCTTCTTGGGCAGCACGGTCACCAGTCCCTCGGCGGCGAGGATGTGCAGGGCCTCCCGGACGGGGGTCTTGGACAGGCCGAACCGCTCGGCCAGCCGGGGTTCCACCAGCACCTCGCCGGGGGCGAGTTCCCCGGTCAGGATCATCCGCCGCAGGTCGGCCAGCAGGCGGGGGCCCTTGGGAGAGGACGCCGCGCGCGGCCCGGAGGCGGGGGCGGGGCCGGGAGGGGCCGGACGCGGGGTCGGCGGTCCTGACGGCGGCGTGCGGGGATCCTCGGTCACGAGGGTGACCCTATCAAGCGTGCTAGAAATATACTTCATGGATTCCACCACCCTCCCGGTTGCCTCCGAGCGGATGGCCCCGGGCGCCCGCCGTGCCCTGTTCGCCGCCGTCACCGGCACGCTGATCGAGTGGTACGACTACGCCCTCTACGGGGCGGCCGCCGGACTGGTCATCGCCCCCCTGTTCTTCGAGGGCGCGACGTCCGGGGCGACCCTCGCGGCGTTCGCCACCTTCGCCGTCGGCTTCCTCGCGCGCCCGCTGGGGGGCGTGATGGTGGGGCACCTGGGGGACCGCTACGGGCGCCGCCCGGCCCTGCTGCTGACCATCGTGGTGATGGGTGCGGCCACCGTGGGGATCGGCCTGCTGCCCACGGCCGCGGCCATCGGCGTCCTGGCCCCGGTCCTGCTGGTGGTGCTGCGCCTGCTCCAGGGCATGGGCGCCGGTGCCGAACTGGCCGGTGCGACCACCCTGGTGGCGGAGTTCGCCCCGTCGCACCGGCGGGGGCTGCTGACCTCCCTCGTGCTCTCGATGCCGCCCGCGGGGATCGCCCTGGCCACGGGCGCGTTCCTCTGGGCCTCGACGGCCGGTGACGAGGCCCTGCTGGAGTGGGCCTGGCGGTTGCCGTTCCTGGCCTCGGCCGTGCTGTTCGCCCTGGCGGTCTTCATCCGGCGCCGGCTGGAGGAGACCCCCGAGTACGTCCAGGCACAGGAGCGGGCCGCCGACCACGGGGAACGGGACCGGGTGCCCCTGCTGGAGCTGTTCCGCCGGCACCGCCGGGCCGTCCTACTGGGTTTCCTCGGCGTGACCGGGCACAACGCCCTGAACTACACGATGGCCGTGTACGCCCTGTCCCTGATGACCTCCCCGGAGGTCGGCCTCGACCGGGCCGCGGCCCTGACCGCCGTCACCCTCGGTTCCCTCGCCGGCGTGGTGGCCACGCCGTTCGGCGGCCTGGCCGCCGACCGCTACGGACCGCGCGTCGTGCTGGCCGCGGGATCGGCGGCCGGCGCGCTCTACGTCTTCCCCCTGCTGGGGGCGCTGTCGAGCGGGAACGCGGTGCTCGCCGCCGTGGCGATCGCGCTCGGCTACGTCCTGGTCATCGCGTTGACCTCGGGGGCGCAGGGCGCCTACCTGGCCAGCCTGTTCCCGCCGCGCGAGCGCTTCAGCGGGATCGCGGTGGCGCGGGAGGCCAACGGTGCGCTCGTGGCCGGCACCACCCCGCTCGTGGTCACCGGTCTCGTGGCCTCCCTCGGAGGACTGTGGGCGGGCGGGGCGTACGTGGCGCTGTGCTGCCTGCTCTCGGCCGTCGCCGTCTTCCTGGCCCCGAACGTCGAGAGGCACTGATCACCGTCGGCCGGCCCTGGCCCGCTCCTTCCGTCGCCTGACCCGTCCCGCGACCCGATCCCGCGACCTTGTCCCGAGCCCCCCGCCCGCGATCCCTCCCGCTCCCTGATCCCGAAAGGACCTCCCGTGTCCGGACTGAAACGCCGACTGCCCCAACCCTCCGAGCTGCTGCCGCTGATGAGGTTCAGCGCGCCGGGCCTGGGCCGTCGGGCCCACCGGCTGCGCGGGGCCGCCGACGTCGCCGACCTGCGGACCATCGCGCGGCGGCGCACCCCCCGTCCGGCCTTCGACTACGTGGACGGGGCGGCCGGGAACGAGCTCACGGCCCGCCGCACCCGCGAGGCCTTCGAGTCGACGGAACTGCTGCCCCGGATCCTCCACGGGACGGCGGAGGCGGACCTGTCCACGACCATCGCGGGTGGGCCCTCCGCCCTCCCGTTCGGGATCGCACCGACCGGGTTCACCCGGTTCATGCACGCCGAGGGGGAGGACGCCGGGGCCGTCGCCGCGGCCCGGGCGGGGATCCCCTTCACCCTGTCCACCATGGGCACCCGTTCCGTCGAACAGGTGGCCCAGGCCGCACCGGGCGGGCGGCGGTGGTTCCAGCTCTACCTGTGGCGGGACCGTGAGAAGTCCCGGGGGCTGCTGGAGCGGGCGTGGGCCCACGGTTACGACACGCTGCTGGTCACGGTGGACACCCCGGTGGCCGGCCAGCGGCTCCGGGACGTGCGCAACGGCATGACGATCCCGCCGCGGCTGTCCGCACGCACCGTGCTCGACGCGTCCTACCGTCCGGAGTGGTGGTTCAACTTCCTGAGCACCGACCCCCTGACGTTCGCCTCCCTCAGCGGCACCACGCACGACCTGCCGACCCTGATCAACTCCATGTTCGACCCCACGCTCTCCGCGGCCGACCTGGAGTGGGTCCGCGAGAACTGGCCCGGCCGGCTCGTGGTGAAGGGCGTGCTGACCGCACAGGACACCCGGCTCGCCCTGGACGCCGGGGCGGACGGTCTGGTCGTGTCCAACCACGGCGGACGCCAGCTCGACCGCGCACCGGTGTCACTGAAGGCCCTGGGGGAGGTGCGCGCCGAGGCCGGTGCCGACGTCGAGATCATCCTCGACTCCGGCATCCTCTCCGGTGCGGACATCATCTCCGCCCTGGCCCTCGGAGCCGATTTCACCCTGATCGGGCGCGCCTACCTGTACGGCCTGATGGCCGGGGGACGGGAGGGCGTGACCCGCGCGATCGAGCTGCTCGCCGCCGAGGTGCGCACGGCCATGCAGCTCATGGGCTGCGCCACCATCGCCGACGTCAAGGCCTCCGGCCAGGTCCGCGCCCCCTGGCTGTGACGTAGTCGTCAGGGCCCGGGCTCTGGAGACGGTCCGCGTCACTGGCCAGACTGGGGCCATGAGCGAATCGCGAGAGACCCGGGCCGGCACCGGGACGGGAGCACCCGGGCATCCGGGGCGCCATGAACCCCACGGTGACGGTGAGTCCCTGGCGCAGCGCCTGAACTGGCTGCGGGCCGGCGTGCTCGGTGCCAATGACGGCATCGTGTCCGTGGCCGCCACGGTGGTGGGCGTGGCGGCCGCCACCACCGCCGATGCCCCGGTGCTGATCGCCGGGGTGGCGGCCGTGGCCGGTGGTGCGATCTCCATGGCGCTGGGCGAGTACGTCTCCGTCTCCTCCTCCTCGGACAGCCAGACGGCGCTCATCCAGAAAGAGCGCCGCGAACTCGCCGAGGACCCGGAGGGGGAACTCGAGGAACTGGTGGAGATCTACCGGGGCCAGGGCCTGTCCGCCCCGACCGCCCGGCGTGTGGCCGAGGAGTTCACCGCGCAGGATCCGATCCGCGCGCACCTGCGGGCCGAACTCAACCTCTCCGAGGACGAGGTGCTCAGCCCCTGGCGGGCGGCCGGTGCCTCGTTCCTGGCCTTCCTCATCGGCGCGCTACTGCCCTTCCTCACGATCGTGCTCGCTCCCACGGACCTCCGGATCCCGCTGACCTTCGCCGTGACCCTGGTCGCGCTCGCCCTGACCGGCGCCGCCGGCGCCTGGCTCGGCGGGGCGCCCGTCCTGAGACCGACGGTGCGGGTCGTCGTCGGGGGCGTGCTCGCCCTGGCGGTGACCTTCGCGATCGGCGCGCTGCTGGGCAGCTCCGGCGCCATCTGAGACCTGTGCCGGACCGGTGCCGGCCGCTGCGCCCGCCCGGACCGGGCACCCGTCATTACCGTCCATCCACCCCGCCGTCCCCGTCCACCCATCCAGCCATCCACCGGCCATCCGGCCCCGACCCCATCCCCGACCAGGAACAGGAGCGGACTCCATGCGCGCAGTCGTGTTCGAGAACTACCAGACCTTCCCCACCCTCACGGACGTCGAGCGGCCGGTCCCCGGCCCCGGTGAGGTCCTGCTCAAGGTGGCCGGCGCGGGTGCCTGCCACTCCGACGTGGCGATCTTCCAGGACTTCGCCGAGGGCGCGCCCGGTGCGCAGAAGCCGTCCTTCATCCTCGGCCACGAGAACTCCGGCTGGATCGAGGAGCTCGGCCCGGGCGTGGAGGGACTGACCGTCGGGGACGCCTTCCTCGTCTACGGCCCCGTCGGCTGCCAGCGCTGCCGGGCGTGCTCCCGCGGCCAGGACACGTACTGCGAGAACGCCGCCACGATGCCGTACCTCGGCGTCGGCCTGGGGCGCGACGGCGGCATGGCCGAGTACGTGCGCGTGCCGGCCCGCAACCTGGTCCCGCTGGGCGACGCCGACCCCGTCGCCGCGGCATCGCTGGCCGATGCCGGCCTGACCCCCTACCACGCCATCAAGCTGGCCTTGCCGAAGCTCAACGGCGGCGGCAGGTACGCCCTCGTCATCGGGCTGGGCGGCCTGGGACTGCTCGGCGTGCAGATCCTCAAGGCCCTCACCGGGGCCACGATCATCGCCACCGACATGAAGGAGGAGGCGATGGCCGAGGCCGAGCGGCTGGGCGCCGTCACCGTGCCCGGGGGAGCGGGGCAGGTCGAGCGGATCCGGGAGATCACCGGTGGCCGGGGCGTGGACGCCGCGTTCGACTTCGTCGGCGTGAAGCCGACCATCCAGGCCGCCATGTCCTCGATGGCCCGCCAGGGCCGCTGCACCATCGTCGGGATCGCCGGGCACCCCTACGAGTGGTCCTTCTTCACCGCGCCCTACGAGGTGGAGCTGACCAGCACCTACTGGGGCACCATCGAGGAACTGCACGAGGTCGTGGACATGTTCCGGGCCGGCCAGTTGACGCCGATGTACACCACCTACCCGATGGACCAGGCCCTCGAGGCCTACCGGGCGCTGGTGGACGGCCGGGTCTCCGGCCGCGCCGTCGTGGTGCCGCACGCCTGAGACGCGCCCGGAAGCGCCGGCACCACAGACCCGGATTGTTGAACAATCCGGGTCTGTGGTGCATTCTGGAGTGACCACCCGATGAGACGGAGGTCACCACATGGGCACCCTGGACCAGCACGGCGCGCTGCGCATGGACCTGAACAGCGACGTCGGCGAGGCCTTCGGCTCCTACACGATGGGCGATGACGCCGCGATCCTGCGGTCCGTGTCCTCGGCCAACGTCGCCTGCGGCTTCCACGGCGGGGACCCGTCGATCATCGCCCAGACCTGCCGGTACGCGGCCGAGGCCGGGGCCACGGTCGGCGCCCACGTGTCCTACCGCGACCTCGCCGGCTTCGGCCGGCGTTTCCTGGACTGCTCGCCCACCGAGCTCGCCGACGACATCCTCTACCAGATCGGTGCGCTCGAGGCGATGGCCCGCTCGGCCGGCACCGTGGTGCGCTACGTCAAGCCCCACGGCGCGCTGTACAACGCGATCGTCCACCACCGCGAGCACGCCCGCGCCGTGGTGGACGCGGTCAAGGGTTTCGGCCAGGACCTGCCCCTGCTCCTGCTGCCCGGTTCCGCGGCTATCGAGATCGCCGAGGCCTCGGGCCTGCGCGTGGTGACCGAGGCCTTCGCCGACCGCGCCTACACCCCCGAGGGCACGCTCGTCTCCCGCCGGGAGCCCGGCGCCGTCCTGCACGACGAGGCCGAGGTGGCCCGCCGCATGGTCCGGCTCGCCACCGAGCACCGGCTCACGGCCATCGACGGCAGCGACCTGCGCATGGAGGCCTCGAGCATCTGCGTGCACTCGGACACCGCCGGGGCCGTGTCCATGGCCGCGGCGGTGCGCTCCGCGCTGGAAGAGGCCGGCGTGCAGGTGGGACCGTTCGCATGATCGACCCGGACACCTCGACGACCGGTCCCGCGACCGCGTCCGGGACGCCGACGACGGCGCCGCGCGCCCTGCGCTGGGCCGGCACCCGGGCGTTCCTCCTCGAGTGCGCCTCGCTGGCGGACGTCGTGGCCCTGCACGCGCACCTGACGGCCGCGCCCCTGCCGGGCCAGGTGGAGGCCGTGGCGGCCGCCGAGACCGTGACACTGTCCTTCACCCACCGGGCGGCGGCCGTGGCCGGCGCGCGCGCCGTCCAGTCGCTGACGGTCACCGACCGCGCCGGGCAGTCCGGCCGCACCGTGGACATCGACGTGGTCTACGACGGAGAGGACCTCGCCGAGGTCGGTCGGCTGACCGGCCTCGGAGCGGACGGCGTCGTGCGGGTGCACACCCAGACCCTGTGGACCGGGGCGTTCGGGGGCTTCGCGCCCGGTTTCACCTACCTCGTGGCCGAGGACGACCCCCTCCAGGTGCCCCGCCGCTCCACCCCGCGCACGAGCGTCCCCGCGGGCTCGGTGGCCATCGCCGGGCACTTCTCCGCCGTCTACCCGCGCAGCTCCCCGGGAGGCTGGCAACTGCTCGGCCACACCGACGCGAGGATGTGGGACCTGGAACGGTCCTCCCCGGCACTCGTGCGCCCGGGGGACCGGGTGCGCTACCGGGCGGTGCGCGAACTCCTCCGCGTCACCCGTGATCCCGAGCCGGCACCCGAGTCGATGCCCGAGCCGACGACGGCCCCGGAGGCCGGCACCGCGGGAGCGGTGGCCGCCGGTGGCACGGCCACGTCACCGTCGGGCCCACCGGTGCAGTCCGCAGCCGCCGCCCTGGTCGTCGAGGCACCCGGGCTGCAGTCCCTGGTCCAGGACCTGGGACGTCCCGGACTGGGCGACCTGGGCGTGTCCGCCTCCGGCGCCGCGGACACCGCCTCCGCCCGGCAGGCCAACCGGCTGGTCGGCAATCCCCCGGGCGAGGCCGTGATCGAGGCCCTGCTCGGCGGGCTGAGCGTGCGGGCCCGCGGGTCCGTGGTGCTCGCGCTGGCCGGGGCCGACACCCCGGCCCGGATCACGTCGGTCCCGGGCAGCGGTGCCGACGACCGGCCCGCCCCGCCGCGCACCCCGTTCGCCCTGCACGACGGCGAGACCCTCATCCTGGACGAACCCACCGCGGGGCTGCGCACCTACCTGGCGGTGCGCGGCGGACTGGACGTGCCGGCCGTGCTGGACAGCCGCTCCACGGACACCATGTCCGGGATCGGTCCCGAACCGCTGGCCTCCGGCACCGAACTGCCGGTGCGCGGCGATCGCGGATTCGCCGCCGTCGGGACGGCCGAGCCCGCGCTGCGCCGGCTGCCGCGGGCCGGTGAGGTGACCACCCTGCGCGTGGTGCCCGGACCCCGGCAGGACTGGTTCGGCGCCGCCGGGCTGGAGGTGCTGGGCGGCCAGGACTGGGCCGTGAGCAGTCAGTCCAACCGGATCGGGGTGCGCCTGGAGGCGCCCGCGGGCGGGACCCCCCTGGAACGGGTCCGCGAGGGCGAGCTGTCCAGCGAGGGCGCCGTGGCCGGGGCCCTGCAGGTCCCGCCGTCCGGGCTGCCCGTGCTGTTCCTGGCCGACCACCCGGTGACGGGCGGGTACCCGGTGATCGGCGTCGTCGTGCCGGAGGACCTGCCCCTGGCCGCGCAACTGCCGCCCGGGGCGGGCGTCCGCTTCGAGCCGGTCACCCCGCTGACCCTCGTCCCGGCCGTGCACCTGGACGCCGCCACGGCCCCGGAACGCGGCACCGCGGATCCCGGCGCGGATTCCGCCGAGCACCCAGCGACCCCCCTCGAGAGGACTGATCCATGAACACGCTGACGAAGGTCCTGATCGCCAACCGCGGCGAGATCGCCGTGCGCGTGGCCCGCGCCTGCCGCGACGCGCAACTGGCCTCCGTGGCCGTCTACTCGGACCCGGACGCGGACGCGATGCACGTGCGCGCCGCCGATGAGGCCTACGCCCTGCACGGAGCCAGCGCCGCCGAGACCTACCTGGACATGGACAAGCTGCTGGACGTGGCCCGGCGCTCCGGGGCGGACGCCGTCCACCCCGGGTACGGCTTCCTGTCCGAGAACGCGGACTTCGCCCAGGCCGTGATCGACGCCGGACTGACCTGGATCGGCCCCCCGCCGCAGGCGATCCACGAGCTGGGCAACAAGGTCTCGGCCCGGCAGATCGCCGTGGCCGCCGGCGCCCCGCTCGTGCCCGGCACCGACGGGCCCGCCGCCGACGCGGCCGAGGTGCGCGCCTTCGCGGAGGAGCACGGCCTGCCCGTGGCCATCAAGGCGGCGTTCGGCGGTGGTGGCCGGGGGATGAAGATCGTGCGGCGGATGGAGGACATCGAGCACGCGTTCGACTCGGCGGTGCGTGAGGCCGTCACCGCCTTCGGCCGGGGCGAGTGCTTCGTGGAGCGCTTCCTGGACCGACCGCGGCACGTCGAGGCGCAGGTGCTGGCGGACACCCACGGCAACGTCGTGGTGGTCGGCACGCGCGACTGCTCCCTGCAGCGGCGCAACCAGAAGCTCGTGGAGGAGGCCCCCGCCCCGTTCCTCACGGACGACCAGCGCGAGCGCATCCACTCCTCCGCCAAGGAGATCTGCCGCCGGGCCGGGTACACCGGGGCCGGGACGGTGGAGTACCTTGTGGCCCCGGACGGGCTGATCTCCTTCCTGGAGGTCAACACGCGCCTGCAGGTGGAGCATCCCGTCACCGAGGAGACCACCGGCGTGGACCTGGTCCGGGAGCAGTTCCGGATCGCCGCCGGCGAACCGCTGGACCTCACCGAGGATCCGGCCCCGCGCGGGCACGCGATCGAGTTCCGCCTCAATGCCGAGGACCCGGCACTGGGCTTCCTGCCCTCACCCGGGCCGGTCGAGGTGTTCGAGGCGCCCACCGGGGCGGGCATCCGCGTGGACACCGGCGTGCGCTCGGGATCGGTCGTGCCGGGGGAGTACGACTCCATGCTGGGCAAGCTCATCGTCTGGGGCGAGGACCGGCAGCAGGCCATCCGCCGCGCCCGAGCCGCCCTGGACGAGCTCGTCATCCGCGGCCTGCCGACCGTGGTGCCCTTCCACCAGGAGGTCCTGCGCCAGGACGCGTTCACCGACCCGGAGCGGCTGGGGGTCTACACGACCTGGATCGAGACCGAGTTCACCGCGGACCTGGAGGCCTCGCCCTACCTGGCGGCCGCGGCCCCGGGAGCCGAACGCACCGAACTGACCGTGACCCTCGACGGCAAGGCGGTGCGGCTGGGCCTGCCGGCCGACCTGGTGCGCGCGCTGCGCAGCGGCGGGGGCGGGGCCGGCGTCGGATCCGGTGCGGCGGACGGCGCCGATGCCGGGGAGGCCACCGACGGCGCCGTGGCCTCGCCGATGAACGGTTCGCTGGTCAAGTGGCTGGCCGGGGACGGCGAGTCCGTGGCCGCAGGGCAGGGCCTGGCGGTGCTGGAGGCCATGAAGATGGAGACCACCGTCTCCGCAGACCACGCCGGCACGTTCTCCCGGGCGGACCTGCACCCGGCCGATCGGATCAGCAAGGGGCAGGAACTGGGGCGGCTGGCGTGAACCCCGTCACGGACACCGCCGTCCACGCCCACACCGGGGCCTGGGTGGCCCAGGTGCTGCGCCGGCGCATCTCCGCCGGTGACCTGAGACCCGGTGCCAAGCTGGCCGAGCAGGCCCTGTCCGAGGAGTTGGAGGTCTCACGGAACACCCTGCGGGAGGCCTTCGCAGCGCTCGCCGCGGAGTCGATCGTGCAGCGGGTGCCGAACCGGGGCGTCTTCGTGGCCTCGCCGGACGCCGAGGCCATCCGGGACGTCTACCAGGTGCGCCGCATGCTCGAGCCGGCCGCCCTGCTGTGGGGCGACCTCACCGAGGAACGCGAGGAGGAGCTGCGCGGGATCCGGGCGGCGATCGCGGGGGCCCTGGAGGCCGGTGACGCCGACTCGATGGCGGGCGCGAACCAGCGCTTGCACGACGCGATCGTCGCGATGTCCGGTTCCCCGACGCTGAGCACGGTGATGGACCGGACCCTGGCGCGTATGCGACTGGTGTTCCACGGCATGGCGAACCCCTCGGGCTTCCATGCTCCCTATGCGGAGCGCAACCTCCGGTTGCTGGACCTCGTGCTGGCCGGGCGCCGGGAGGAGGCGGCCCAGGCGCTGCGCGGGTACCTGGACGCCGCCGAGCGGGAGCTCCTGGACCACCTCGGGCACTGAGCGGCCGCGTGGCGTCGAGCCTGCGCCTCAAGGGGATCCCCTGGGGGGACCAGCGACTGGGTTCCCGATCGGGCCCGGACTCTATACAGCGCACGCTGAAGCGCCCTGGGCTTGATTCCGAGTCTCACGCAGGAGAATCGGTACATGCCCCAGAGGTTCACCCCTGAGTTCCGCGATCGAGCGGTGCGGATGGTGTGTGATCGTCAGGCCGCTCAAGGTGGTCCCGAAGACCTCAGACTAGTAGTCGTGGAATCGGCCGACGGGACCACCTGGTCTGTCATACCACCAGCCCAAAGGGGTGATGACAAGGACGCTGAGGGCCGGCCCCAGCGGTGAGGGCGCGTGGTTGCTCATCTCAGGCAGGGGTGTGGGTGGTTGATGAACCGAGGGTGGATGCGGTCCACGGCAAGAACTCGCTGATCCAGGGGAAGACCCAGATCATCAGTACGGCGATGGCCAACCCCGCTAGTACGCCTGCTTGTAGAACACGTAGCCACAGCGGGCCGGGCAGGTGACGGAAGATCCAGGCGTACATCTCTCAAGCTCCTTCGAGGGTGATCATCTGGCTGACGACGTCGCGGATCTGGGACGGAGGCTCAGTGTGTGCTGCTGAGAAGGAGCTTTGCTCCAGGTGCACGACCATGCGCATGTCTGTGGTGAAGGGAGGATGGCACGTCGTGAGGGTCAGGATCTTCCGTGTGGGGTGCGCGTTGCTCTCGCCCGGCACGGGCAGCAGGACCTGGCTCTCAGACGGGTACACGATGTGGGTGTTGCGGTAGGTGTAGGTGTAGATGCCTTCTTGGGTTTGGATGTAGGCCTTGTCCCCCGCCTGGAGCGTGTCCATGGCCCAGAACACCTGGCCATGCGACTGCCGATGGCCGGCCAGGCCGACGTTCCCGATGTGGCCTGGCCGTTGAGTGCCGGGGTAGTGACCGATCCCGGCAGAGTTCAGAACCTCCAGGTCGATACCCTCCGCGATGGGTTTGGCGTAATCCTGCCCAAAACGAGGGACATAGAGGATGCCCCATACCTCCCCTTCGGCCGGGGACCCGGCCGCAGAAGACTCAGTGGCCCTCTGCTGGCTCCACTGACGGGCGGTTTCACTCACCACGGACGCCTGTTCGCGGTCACTATCCAGATTGGTCCACCACAGTTGCCAGGCCACGAACAGCAACAGCGTGACCCCGGCGGTAAACAGGACCTCTGCCACACCCCTGACGATCATCTCGATGAAACGCCGTTCACGGCCCGGCGATCCGGTACTTCTGGGGTCGACCATGACGCCCTCTCTGCCACGCCCCGTGTCGGTGGGCGTCGGCCTACAGATCGATCTACGTACGCTGATCCCACGAGGGGACTTGTCCTTCCCCTCGCAGACCGCACCCCTTCCGTGCCTGGCGAGGGGTGCGGTCTGAGGGCCCGTATCGGTCCGGGGTCCTGGGGGATATGGCGGGGGGCCGCGACTGTTATTCCGGACAGCTCAACGATCCAGCTGTCCTACCGCGTCAGCGTCGCTCTGTCCGCGTCGTCTCTGCGTCCCAGTGGTCTTCGGCACTGGGAGCGGTGTGCCGCCTCGGGACGATGCGCAGAAGAGCCAGGCCCAGTGCGAGCAGGGCGAACGCCGCGAGCACGAACCAGAACACGTCCGCACCGGTCATCGCCAGTTCTCCGGCACCGGTGGCAAGTCCACCGCTACCAGCGGCAACTCCGCCGCCGCCAGCAGCAACTGCACCGCTACCAGCGGCAACTCCGCCGCCGCCAGCAGCAACTGCACCGCTACCAGCGGCAACTCCGCCGGTGCCAGTAACGACTCCGCCGGCGCCGGCAACAAGCCCACCGGTGCCGGCGGCGAATCCGGCGGTCATGGGAACTGAAGGGTTGTCATACATGGGTGGTCACCAGGCTTTCTTGCGGTTGAGGGCGGCGTCGAGATAGGCCTTGGCGTGAACCACTTGGAGGAAGAGGTCCACGGTGAGTTCGTACATGGTGGCGGCCAGGGCCATGTACCTCCAGCCTCGGTACCGGATGGTCACGATCCGTTCGAGGATGAACACGGCAGTGACACCCATCCAGAACGGATGGATGAAGAGCCCATGGTCGATGACCAGGGCGTAGATGATGGATCCGAGGTAGGCGAAGGTGACCAGCACGCCCAGCAGCGTGAGCAGTTGTCTGCCCCAGTAGGGGGCGGTGACGTTAGTGAACCCGTATTGGAAGCAGTTCTCGATCGCTCCGCGTTTCCATCGGAGGCGCTGGTTCCACAGTTCGCGCCAGGTCGGCATCACCTCTGTGACCAATCGGCATTCGGCCGGCGAGAGGATGTCATAGTCCAGGGTCATGAGGGCGAAGGACAGTTCGTTGTCCTCGGTGAGCACTGAGGTGTCGTAAACCCCACCGTTGCCGTCCCCGCTAGGCAGGGCGCCTTCGAGGCGGGCTCGGACGACGTGGCGCAAGGTCTTGGCGCGGAACAGTGCCGCGGTCCCGGTCACCACCAGGCACTTGCCGTTGAGCCGGTAGACGTCCCGGGCGTACCGTGCGTACTCGTTGCGTTGCAGATGACCGACGAAACCGCCCCCGGGGCCTCCGGAGAACACCCCGCCGACTGCGCCCAGGTTCGGGGCCCGGTCAAGGTGCCATTCGGCGTTGCGGATGAATAACGGGTCCAGGATCGAGTCCGCATCCTGAATCAGGAGCAGATCGTCATCGTCGAGGCCCGGCAGGTACTGGCGCAGTGCTTGATTCAGCGCACCGGCTTTCTTATCGGTGTTGCCCACCGTTTCAAAGACCGTCGTGCCGTAGGCGCGAGCAATCTTCACGGTGTCATCGGTGCAGTTGTCTGCGACCACGACGATCTCATCGGGCACCCGCGCCTGAGACCGCAGTCCCTCAATGGTTTGGGCGATTCCCTGTTCTTCGTTGTGGGCAGGGACGAGTGCGATCACTCGCGCGGACGATAACGACCAGTCCTCGGTCTCATGGCATGACGACGCAGCCTGATTGATCGTCGCTGAGGCCTGCGAGGCCGAGGTCACGGGCGTACGGGTTGGGACGGAGACATCAGGTGCGCTTTTCGGGCACCCTGACGCCACCGCAGAACGGTTGACTATTGAATTGATGGCGAAGCCCAAAGGGCCCTCCTTGGAGACGGTACAACGTGGAGCCGCGCCACCGAAGGGGGATCAAGGGTGGCACAACCAGGAGCCGCGCCACC
>NZ_DAOMPX010000008.1:61177-86054 GCF_035445025.1 Citricoccus sp.
GGAGCCGCGCCACCGAAGGGGGATCAAGGGTGGCACAACCAGGAGCCGCGCCACCCAGGGGGGATCAAAGGTGGCACAACCAGGAGCCGCGCCACCCAGGGGGGATCAAAGGTGGCACAACAGTGCGATAAGGCGGGGGCTCGGCAGATACGGCCGAGCGCCGGGAGATACAACGATTGACGCCTGCTTTCTCAGCGGCAGGCGTACCGCAAGAACTGACCCTTCACGTCGACTTCGGCTATAGGAAGGGCCTCGACGCCAGTCAGCCGGTCAGACCGGCCACGATGGCGCCATTGGTCTTCTTGTTCATGTCATACCCCTTACTGGTATCGATCGTCGCCTGGGCTGGCGGGGATGCCAGCATCCAGCGTCGATGCTGGGACGGTTAGGGAAGCTGGTGGCACCTGGACGGGGATGTCCGTGCCGCTGTGGGCTTCCCGATGGCACTCAGTTCACCGTCTCCGCCTCAAGAAATCCCATAATGCGGCCCAAACATTCACCAAGGTTTTCCCCTGAATGTCCCTCACCCCGGATGCAGGGATCTGGGGTCTGGGAGTGGTGCGTCTCGATCACCTCGGCCCGGAGAGGCGCGCCACCGTGAGGACTCAGCACTGGTTCGTGTACGAGGCCAGGGATCGATCAGAACCAGCGGCCCCATCGAGGGTGGAAGCGAGCAAGTCATGGAGGGCGTGGGCAAGAAGACGGTGCAGGGCAATCTGACCGGGATCCCCGGAAGATGCGGACCAGGGCCGGGCAGGATCTGATGGTGATGGCGGTAGCGGAACGGCCGCCGGTTCACGAGGATTCCCGGGCGCGGGAAGACACCGAGGCGAAGTTCTACGGGATGGAACCAGCGGATTTGGGCGGTCACGGTCTGCTCGGAGCCACACCGGCGTCGGCTCCGGCAGCGCGCTGTTGGACTGCCCTCGATGACCGTGGATCGAGTGCGCGCTGCTCACTGGCGGCCTACGCCCGGCGTGGGGCGTCTTCGCAGGCGCGAGGTGACGCTCCTTGTCGTGACATCAGAACCGGACAGGTGCACGTCCGTCCAGCGCACGCCATGCCCTTGCCCATTTTCGGTCAGAGGGGAGACCCCAGTGGACGCCGCGGGCGCGTGGACGGCGGGGTCAGTTGCTGTGATCGCGGGTCAGCGCGGTGACGTGGACGCGTTCGCCGGGGTACCGGTTGCCGGGCCATCGACAGGCAGGGAGACCGTGAAGGTGGATCCCGTGCCTTTCTCGGAGGTGACGGTGATCTCCCCGCCGTGAGCGCGGACGAGACCCCGGGTGATGGCCAGGCCGAGGCCGGTGCCGGGGATGGCCGCCCGGCGGACGTGCTCGGTGCGGTAGAAGTTGGTGAAGAGCTTCTGCTGCTCTTCGGCACTGATGCCGATGCCGGTATCGGTCACGATCAGTTCGGCGCAGTCCCCGGCCGGTGCGGCGCTGACCGTGACGGTGCCGCCGGTGGGGGTGTACTTGATGGCGTTGGAGATCAGGTTGTCCGCGACCTGGTTCATCTTGACCGGGTCGGCCTGCATGATCAGTGTGTCCGGCGCTCGTACCTGGAGGGTGATGCCGGCGTTGTCCGCCTGGATCTGCGCCGATTCCGCGCTGTGTCTGACCAACCGGGCCAGGTCCGTGGGTTCCGGGGTTACGGCCGTGCCGCCAGCGGCGGTCTGAAGCAGGTCGTTGACCAGTGTCAGCAGTCGGTCCGCGTTGCGCTGTGAGGTGTTGAGGTAGCCGATGATCGTCTCGTCCTGGTTGTCCTCGACCGCCAGGTCCAGGAAGCCGATGATGGAGGTCAACGGGGTGCGGAGCTCGTGGGAGATATCGGCCAGGAACTTCTCCCGGGCCTGGATCGCGTCCAGCAGATCAGTGACGTTCTGGAACACCAGCACCGTGCCGTCGAATGTACCGTTCTCGTCGCGCATGGCCTGGGCCGAGACGGAGAGGAACTGCTGGCTGCCGTCCACCCCGATCGCGATCAGCCGCCCGGAGAAGCTCTCACCGCGCACCGCCCGGTGTGCTGGCCGGTCCTCGGCTGGGATCGGCGTCTTCCCGTCGGCCTCGAAGAGCAACAGGTCCCGTTCCGGAGCATCCTCCACCCCGTGAGGCAACCCGATCAGGTGCACCCGCCGCTGGGCCGGATTCATCAACAGGTCATTGCCGTCCCGGTCGGTGACGACGATACCGACGTCCGTGGTGTCCAGGACGGTCTGCAGCCTCCGGTTCTGCTGCCGGGTGATGGACAGTAACTCGTCGAGTTCCTCTCGTTGGCGATCCAGGCTGCGGGTGAGCACGCTGGCGGCCACGGCCAGCGCCAGCATGAACAAGGGCACCGCGGCCGACTCCAGCAGGTGATCCCGGGCTGATCCGTGTGGATTGAGCGCATGGGGTCCCCAGATGGTCAACGTGGTTCCCACCACGCCCAGCGTGATCCCCAGAACCGGGTAGAGGCCGGACCACGCCAGCCAGAACACCGGGAACGCGGTCAAAATGGACGTGCCATACAGGCTGTGATGCGTCGCGTCCCAGATGGCCGCAATGGGTACGAAGTCCAGCACCGGAATCACCCAGAAACCGATGCCCGGCACCCGGTCCCAGGGGATGATCCCGGCCAGCACGGTCAGCACGCCCACCGCGGCGACTCCCGCCAGGAAGACCGGAGAGCTCAAGACCTGACTCTTCTGCCCCACTACGCACAGCAGAACGACGGCCAGCACGGACAACGCCAACGGCAACTGCGAGATCAGCACCCGGCGGCGCAGGGAGAACTGGCCGAAGTATGAGCGCTGCACACCGGAGTACCCCGGACCCGTCTGGGCCGGATCCTCAGCGGGACGGTCGATCAGCGGGGTGGAGGAAGAGGGCACGATGGGCTCCGTATTCTTATGCGCGCTACCGAGAATGTGACCGGCCCACGATAACCGTGATGACCACCTCTCACGACGCTGACGTGGAGAAATATCACCACCCGCCCACCGGACAAGCCACCACCGGGGATCTCCTGTGCGCCGCTTCCGCCCTCTCGCGTCAAAAGCCACACCCGGGCATTGCTTCGGAGGAGTGTCCTGGTTCTAAGGAACCAAGACGTTGTCCATCCAGTGGAGAAGCCAGCGACAACGCGGGGGGGCTGAGCGCGGACATTGATGCCGTAAGTCTCTCCGGGGGCGCCCTGTATGACGCACCCTCGCGGGAGCGACGACCGGACGGATCACTCGAGATGAACCGCGAGGCCTGCTGGAGTGAGCCCGAGTCACGGGCCCGGATGACCGGTGGGGGATCCCCTTCCGGGCACGAATCATCCCGCCCGCAGGTCTTCGGCGGCCTGAAAGAACGGATGCCGTGAACCGTTCCCTAAATGGGCGACAACGATGCTGAACGCCGACGGTCAGATTGTCCTGCGGAACTCCGGCCGCTTATCTCCGGGGTTCACTCGCTGAGGCTAGTTGCGCCGTTGGGTGTCATCGGGCTCAGGGCGGCGGTCACTGCGCTTTGACGCTGCGATCCTCGCCAACAGGACGACCACGGTGATGATGAGGGCGACCGCGACTATCGACATGATCACCGTGATTTGCCATCCCTGGAGCATTCCCATGTCGCGAGTCTATTGACTGCCCCGTGGAAACAGCTTGAGGTCTTGCACCTTGACGGCCATCTCGGCCACCGGAGGGTGGTTCGATCACGGTTCGGTCCCGACTTATCGTCCGGGCTGATCAGCGGCTGTTTCCGGTGGAATGCCGGGATAGGTTGGGCGTGGTTGCTGGTCGTCGGGGGCGCCGGAGGGTGAGGTCGTAGCGCTGCCGTGGATCAGTGACAGATTCTCCCGTCATCACCATCCGTGCCGCACGCACCTTCCGAGAGGACCCTGCCCATGACGCACGCGTCATTGCCCGCACCCCGACCGCCTGCTTCCGGTAGGAGGGCCACGAGGACGGCCACGGCCGTCGTACTCGGCACCGTGCTGGTCGCCGGACCACTGTCCGCCGCCCCGACCACGGCTGCCCCGAGTGCCGGGACCATCGCCCCGTACGGTGGCTACGTCCAGGACATCTCCATCGTCGAGGACACGGTCTCTTCCGAGGATGACCACCTGACAGTGGCCGTCGACTTCTGCCTGGCCCCGGGGACCGCGGCCCGCAAGGGCGTGGAGGACATCGACCTGGATGCCGCCACCCCCATCGCCGACTACGAGGGCCCCGTCTACAACTACCTCTACGGTGCCGAGCTGATCGTGGAAGACGCCGCCGGGGAGAACACCTTCCGCGTTGAGAGCCTGGCCGCCCCGTTCGAGTCGGAGGTGCCCATGGCGGAGTCGAAGATCTCCATCTACCCGGTCTCCGGCCCGGCCACCTCCAAGGGTGGTTGCGGCACCGTGGAGCTGCCCGCCCAGATCCCGCCCACCTACTACGGCGCGGAGCCCCGCACGGAAACCGTCAGGGCATCGGACGGCGTGGGCAATCGGTTCACCGACACGTTCACCCTGACCGGCAGCGCCGAAGAGGTCGAGGCTGATGAGCCACACCTGGGAGCCGGTCTGCACTGGGACAGCGACATCGACTGGTCCTCCAGCACCCCGGAGGGCCCGGCCGAGTCCGTGTCGCTGATCCTGGACGTCCCCGGGCAGTGCAGCGACGTGAGGTTCATGACGGCCTGGCCTTACCCGCTCCCGCAGGTCGATGACGGGCGGAAGGGCCGGGTGTCCTGCGCCCAGGGTGTGGTGCAGGCCCGCTACGAAGGCGGGCTGATCGACGGAGAGCGGCTCATCGTCAGCGCCGTCGACTCCTCGGGCATCGAGCCCGGAGAGACGGTGACCGCCCGGACCACCATCAACCTCGACGGGGACTACCACCGTCGGGAGCGCACCGTCGAGCTCGCCGAGCCCACCGCGTCGTTCGACCGCCCCTGGGCGCCGATCGCCCACAGCGACCTGTGCCCGGTGACCTTCACGGACGTCAAGCCCGGGGGCGCGTTCTTCGCCTCCATCCAGTGGCTCGGTTGCGAGGGGATCTCCGCCGGCCAGGCCAACGGTGCCTTCGGCGTGACTCGGGAGATCACTCGCGGCGAGCTGGCGACCTTCCTCATGCGCGCCTACGGCGAGAAGCACGTGCCCCCCTTCTATGGCCGTTACTGGTTCCCCCCGCAGACCAGCCCGTTCACGGACATGGCACCCGGCTCGGCCCACTACGAGGCGGCCACCTGGCTGCGCTCGATGGGCATCGCCGGATACGCCGACGGCACCTTCAAGCCCAGCCAGCCGGTCTCCCGCGTCGAGGCCGCGCAGTTCATCTACCTGGCCGACCACGCCGACGAGGACTGGACCGCACCGTCCAAGAGCCCGTTCGCTGACATCCCGGCCTCCTACAGCCGCTTCGAGGCCATCAGCTACCTGTACGCCACCGGCGCGACGCGCGGTTACACGGACCGCACCTTCCGCCCGAGCCGGGACATCACCCGCGGGGAGATGGCCAAGTTCGTCGAGACGGTCTTCAACGACTGACACGGTAGCCCCATGACACGGCTCAGGCCGGTCGGCGCCCTACCGGGACCGGCCGGCTTGAGTCGTTGTCATCTCTCGGCAGCACACCCGGCGGGTCACCACGCCTGCCCCGCCGGCTCAAGAAGCGCCGGTTGCTGTGCCACCGGACCTCTTTGCCCGGAGGGAATCTTTGTTGATACAAGGACTCAGTCCTCGTGCAATCCGCCAGACCTGTGAATCACAAGGCTATTTGACCGTCTAGTTCCGTCACGTCCGTTTGGGGATCCTTCAGGGAGACGCCCCCGTCAAGCGCTGCCTCTTCGTTCGTGGGAATCACCGGCTTGCCTGAGTGTCGCTGGTCCCGGGTGCGAACTGGTGATGGCTTGGTGGCCGCCTCTGAGGACCGGGCGGGCACACCGGGGTCCACCACGGGCCGAAGAGACGCCATGCTGGCCCTGGTCCTGGGCAGGCTCCTGGCTGTCTGTGGGGTGTCTCAACGTTCCGATAACATGCCGGTGCCTGGCGCCTGCTGAGACGAGACAGGGTCCATGGACACGGATAGGTTGGCGCCATGACGATTCCCGAGAACGCCCAAGTCATGGCCGATGCTCAGCGTCTGTTGGACTACATGGACGCCGAAGGCCTGGACGGTGCCGTGCGGGTGAATCGCGGCCAGCAGCACATGGGCGGGATTGTCGTGGACTCCGCCCTGCAGCGACGCAACAAGTACACCGCGACGGTCGCGCCGCGGGTGCAGAAGATCGTCGAGCAGTGGCCGGAGGCCGCCACGACCACGGGGTTCCGGCGGCTGACCGGGGGCGGTGACACCGCGGGCTTCGACTGGTCATTGAACGAGGGCCTGGGCGCACTGGGGAAGGTCATCGACTGGTCCTCTCCGGCCCGGCTGATCCAGATGTCCGAGACCGCCCAGGTCTTCGCCGACCAGGGCATCGACACCACCGACCAGCTGCGCGACGCCCTGGAAGCCGGGCAAACCCGGTCGGCGCTGCGTCGGCAGCTTCAGCGGGTGCGCAACATCGGCCCGAAGACCCTGGACTACTTCGACATCCTGTGTGGAATCACCGAGGCCGCCGCGATCGACTCCCGCATCCGGCTGGCCACCACCTGGGCCGGCATCGAGAAGCAGGGATACGACCACCCGCGCGAGGTGATGTTCCACGCCGCGAATACCCGCTACTGGCGGCTGTCGGACCTGGACGCCGTCCTCTGGGCCGCCCATGAGGATTAAGACTCGCCGAACCGCCGCCGCGGCCCTGGCCGTCGTGACCGGCACGATGACCGGCTGCACGCTGGTCAACCCGCAGGCCGGCCCACTGGGCTTCGGCCACGATGACCCCTGGGGCACCGACAACTACTGCGCACCGGATGCATACCTCGAGGAACCGTACTTCCTCGGGGAGCGGGTCCGAAACCTCACCGATGCGCCCATCACGCTGACCGGCATCGAGCTGGTCAACCCGACCGGCATCGAGCTGGTGGCAGCCGGGGTGGCACCGGTGAACCCGGACGCCGACGGGTTCATGGGCGGCAACCGGGAACTCGCCGACCCGGCTATGCCTTGGCCGCAGATGTCCGCCGAACCACTGCAGTACACCCTCAGCCACGGCGAGCAGATCAACCTGATCGTGCAAATCAAGACCAACGGTCGGGCGCGGCCGGCGACGGTGGACCGACTTAAGATCCGCTACGAATCTGGCAACTGGGAATACACCGAGTACTCCGGCACGAGCTTAAAGTGGGTGCCCACCGCGTCCTGCTGACCCGGTTGCACCTTCACCCGGCCGCCACAAGGACCCGCACGCTCATGGTCCCGTCTACTTCAAAGGAACTGGACCCGAAACCCCCACCGGCCGAACCCGGCGTTAGACAGGGGTCCTTGCTGCCATCAAGACGCGACGGGCGCAAGTCGCTCGGCCGTGCCCCCTGAAAGATCCCGATGCGAAGCCTTAATTGATGATGTCCCCTCCCTCGCCTGAGAGAAGCACCGATAGCCGTGCCCGCCATGTCTGCAGCTGTTCGGGCGTCAATCGCTCCCACTCGGTCGTCTCGCAGACGACTCGCAGCGGGTTGGTGCTGCGATACGACCGGGTGGGGTTACCGGGGAACTTTTTGTCGGTCACATTCGGGTCGTCCTCGAACGCTCCCGTGGGCTCGACCACGTAGACCCGGGGAGTCACCACGCCCGATGCCAGTTCCGCGGCGATTTCCGCCGCGAGGCCAGCGCCGTCGGCCAGAGCTGTGAAGTAGATGTGGTTCATCACGATCTCGGGGCGATAGTTTGATCGGTGCCCCGCTGTCAGCAAGTCGCCCATTCTCAGGTCCGCGACGGTGCCATGGAAGAACGGGCCCTTATCGGGGGATGTGCCCACCTGCACTCCTTCTATCCATGTCATCGGACCGAGATCATGCCACGTCATCACGGACTTGCCGCAAGTCCCTCTCCCCGCCTTATCCTGGAGGTGACGGAGGCCTCCGGGATCCCGGACGCGCGCGCCTCTAGTAACGAGGGCCCCCTCCGATCCACCTCTGTATACAGCGGTAGCGCACCGAGGAATCCTCTTCGACCCGGACTCGGAAACCTCTTTGGCTGTCCCGCTGAGGGAACCCCCACCGAACACACACACGTGAGCTGCACGAACAACAGTGCCCCTCACGAGGCATCCCGTAGGACCCGCCCGGTGATATGTCCGGTGACGGGGTGCTCCCCGCAACACCCTTGGTCGAGCCCGTCTCCGGCGGCGCGGTGCACAGGTGAGGCCCTCGCCCGGTGACCGCCGTCGCTACGGGCAGCGGACCAGTGCCTACTCTCTCGCCTCATGTTCTGCTCCACCGGGGCCAGCCTGATCGGGCGTGCGTGACGGCCCGCGCGTGACGCGCTTTCCACCGGGACTGCGCGAGGGAGCAGGATCGAGACCGGTCAGCGGACACGTGAACGGTTGAGGTCCACAGGACGAGGTCACTGCCCGCGAGGGGACCGACCGCTCAGCGCGGTCGACTGCTGTCGCTGGCAACCGGGCTCATGCCTCCGGCGCCTGTCTCACGGCACCAGGTAGTCCGAGTCCCGGGCATCCGTGATGAGCATGTGGCCCGGCGCGTGGCCGATCGCCAGGGGCGGGCGGGACTCCATGACCGCGGCCTGCGGGGTGACCCCGCACGCCCAGAACACCGGCAGGTGCCCCTCCGGGACCTGCACCGGGTCGCCGAAGTCCGGGCGCGAGAGGTCCTCGATGCCCAGCTCATGCGGCGCCCCCACGTGCACGGGGGCTCCGTGGACGGCCGGGTAGCGCGAGGTGATCCGCACGGCGTCGGCCACCTGGGCGGCCGGGACCGGGCGCATCGAGACCACCAGCGGCCCGGCGAGGCCGCCGGCCGGGGCGCAGCGCACCGAGGTGCGGTACATCGGCACGTTCACGCCCTGCTCCTGGTGCGCGACCGGCACGCCCCCGGCCACCAGCGCCGCCTCGAAGGTGAAGGAACAGCCGACGATGAACGTCACCAGGTCCTCCCGCCAGTACTCGGTGATCGACGTCGGCTCGGCCACCGGCACGCCGTCCTCGTAGACCACGTACTTCGGCACGTCGGTCCGGATGTCCCCACCGGCCAGCAGCTCGGAGGTGACCTCGCCGGCGTCGAGCACGCCCAGCAGCGGCATCGGCTTCGGGTTGCGCTGGGCGAACAGCAGCAGGTCGAAGGCGTGGGAGCGCGGGACGATGATCAGGTTCGCCTGGGCGTGGCCGGCGGAGAAGCCCGACGTCGGCCGCACCAGTCCGGCGCGGAACAGAGCCCGGGCCTCGGCGGGGGAGAGTGCCTGGGCCTCGGCGGGAGACGGTGACGCGAGGTCGGCCGGGCGGTTCCCGGGGCCGGGTGCGGGAGGGGTGCTCAGGTTCATGCGCCGGTCATCATCTCGATGGCGGGGACGAAGGAGTTGACGGACAGGAACGCGGTGATGAGCCAGACGAGCACGCCGATCACGATCAGCCACACGGGGTAGCGGTACCCGTGCAACAGGTCCCGGCGGCGGATGGCCACCCACAGCAGCACGCCGAAGCCGATCGGCAGGATCAGCCCGTTGAACGCGCCGGCGAAGACGAGCAGGGTCTGCGGGGCCTGGCCGAGCAGCAGGAAGGCGATGGTGCACACCACGATGAACGCGACGGTGAGCAGATTGCGCCGGCGCGGGTTTCCGTCGGACCGGGTGACGAAGGAGATGGAGGTGTAGGAGGCGCCGATGACCGAGGTGACGGCCGCGGCCCACAGGATGACCCCGAACATCCGCAGGCCGATCTCGCCCGCGGCGCTCTGGAAGGCCTCCGCGGCCAGGTTGTCACTGGTCAGCGCGACGCCACCGGCGACCACGCCGAAGATGGCCAGGAACAACAGGGTGCGCATGACGGCCGTGACGATGATGCTCAGCACGGAGGTGCGGCTGATCTGCTTGATCGCGCGCTCGCCCCGGACGCCCGAGTCGATCATGCGGTGCGCCCCGGCGTAGGTGATGTACCCGCCGACGGTGCCTCCCACGAGGGTGGTGATGACCAGGAAGTCGACCTGCTCGGGGAACACCGTGTTGCGCAGGGCCTCCCCGACGGGCGGGGCGGCGACGACCGCCACGTAGAGCATCAACAGGATCATGACCGCGCCGAGCAGGACGACGATCCGGTCCAGGGCCATGCCCGCCCGCTTGGACAGGAAGATCAGGATGGCGATGACCGCCGAGGCGGCGCCGCCGATCTTGGGGTCCAGGCCGAACATCGCGTTCGCCCCGAGGCCGGTTCCGGCGATGTTGCCGATGTTGAAGATCGCCCCGCCGACGAACACGAGCGCGGCGAGCACCCAGCCGACACCGGGCAGGACCTTGTTCCCCAGCTCCTGGGCCCGCAGCCCGGAGATGCCGATGACCCGCCACACGTTGAGCTGGACCGCGATGTCGACGAGCGTGGAGACCAGGATCGCGAACGCGAAGGCGGCGCCAAGCTGGACCGTGAAGGTGGCGGTCTGCGCGATGAAGCCCGGGCCGATCGCGCTGGTGGCCATGAGGAACATGGCGCCGAGCAGCGCGGTGCGCTGGGCCTTGACGGTGAGGGGGACCTTCTCGGGGTGCCCTCCCGCGGGCCCGGCGGGGTCCGTGCCGGTGGCCGGCTTCGCAGTGTCCTTCATGGTTCCTCCCGGGGGGTGGGTGACTGGCATCACAGATGCAGGCTGGTGAGAAGGCTACCGGTTGTTCAACAATCCACGCAAGACATTGTTCAACAATCACGATTGCAGCTGCAGGCGCAGGTGCCGGTAGAGGTGCAGGCGTGGGGCGGACGCCACTGGTCGTGCCGGGCCGGCCCCGGCACTTGAACTTCCGCCGCCACCCGGAGAACACTGGGGGCATGCCCCAGAAGAACGACGACGCCCCGCAGCTCAAGGACCAGGAGATGTACGAGGCCCTCCGCGAGGAAGGGGCCAGCAAGGAGAAGGCGGCCCGGATCTCGAACGCCGCCGCCCGGGACGGCCGCTCCGAGGTGGGCGAGCGCGGCGGGGAGTCCGGGTCCTACGAGGACTGGACGGTCGAGGAACTCAAGGACCGGGCCCGGGAACTGGAGATCACCGGTTACTCGGACCTGCGCAAGGACGAGCTGATCGAGAAGCTGCGCAACCACTGAGCCTCCGGGCAGGTCCCCGGTTCAGTCCCCGTCGCCCCCGGTCAGCAGGGCCAGCAGGGCCCGGTCCGGCTGGCGCGTCAGGTCCATGACCCGGCCCTTCTCGAACAGGTCCAGCACCCGGGGGTCGATGTAGGACTCCCGGGCCACGGTGGGGGTGTTGTGCAGCAGCTCGGCGCTGGCCCGCACGGCGATCCGCACCGCCTCCGGTGAGGTGGCCCCCGCCCGGTGGGACCGCGCCAGCGACCGGGCGGCGGCCATCGTGCCCTGCCACGTGCGGAAGTCCTTGGCGGTGAACTCCAGGCCCGCGATCTCGGTCAGGTACTCGTTCACCGCCTCGGCCGAGATGCCCCTCCACTCCTTGCGGCGTCCGGACTTCACCGGATAGCAGACCGCGGGGGCCGTGCGCGGGGTGAGCGGCACGCCGGCGAAGAACTCCGCCAGGTCCGCGTCCCGCAGGGTGAGGTCCCACTCGCTGCCGGACTTGCCCCGGAACACCAGGCGGACCTCCTCCCCCTGGACCTCGACGTGCCGCCGCTGCAGGGTGGTGGCCCCGAAGGCCTCCAGCTGCCCCGAGTGCTCCTTCCCGCCGACGCGCAGGGCGCCGCGGTCCATCAGGCGCACGGCCGCGGCCAGGGCCCGACGCCGGCCGGTCGCCTCCGCCGGGGCGGGGCCCGTCCCGCCCCGCGCCGTCCCGCGGCCGGTGCCGGCCGCGCGTGGGGCGGCACCGCCGTCGCGGTCCTGCGCACCGGAGCGCAGGTCCCGGGTGACCCGCCGGCGCAGGGAGGGCAGGGTCTGGCCGAACGAGATCGACTTCTCGAACTTCTCGGCGTCCCGGTCCGCGCGCCACTGCGGGTGATAGAGGTACTGGGTGCGCCCGGCGTCGTCCACGCCGGTGGCCTGGATGTGGGAGTTCTCCTCAGCGGCGATCCACACCTGTTTCCAGGCCGGCGGGATCGCCAGTGCCCGGATCCGCTCGAGGGCGTCCTCGCGGGTGATCCGGCGGCCGTTGGCGCCCCAGTAGGTGAAGCCCCGTCCCGCCCGGCGCCGGGTGTACCCGCCGGTGCCGGGCGAGACCGTCTCCAGCCGCGGCACCTCAGGCGCTCTTGCGGCGCGAGGACGGGGTGCCGGTCTTCTTCCGCGTGGACCGGCCGGAGGACTTCGCCGTCGTCTTCGCGGACTTCGCCGAGCCCTTCGCCGAACCCCCCGTCGAGTTCCTCGTCGAGTCCTTCGAGGACGTCGTCCCGGAGGCACCCTTCCGGCCCGAGGCGGCCGACGTCTTCGAGGCCCCAGAGGCGCGCGACGTCGAGCTGCCCTTCGCGGTCCCGGACCTGCCGGGCCCGCTGGACCTGCCGGACCGGGAGGTGCGGCCCCGGCCGCGCTTGCGGTCCAGGGAGGCCTTGAGCGCCTCCATCAGGTCGATGACCTCGGCGTCCTCGCCCGCGTCCTCGTCCGACCCGGACGCCCCGAAGGTCGCCTCGGTGTCCAGGGAGTCACCCTGCTCGAGCTTGGCGTCGATCAGCTTGCGCAGCTCCACCTGGTACGTGTCCTCGAACTCCTCCGGCGTGAAGTCGGAGGCGAACTGGTCCACCAGCGCCTTGGCCAGCTTCTTCTCCTTGGGACTGATCCTGGCCCGGGACCGGGTGGCGGGGAAGTCGACCTCCCGGATCTCGTCCGCCCAGTGCATGCCCTGCAGCACCAGCACGTCGTCCTGCACCCGCAGCACGCCCAGCCGGGTCTTCTGCCGCAGCGCGAAGGTGACGATCGCGGTGCGGTCCGTGGACTGCAGGGCCTCGCGCAGCAGCAGGTAGGACTTGGGGGACTTGCCCTGCGGCTCCAGGAAGTAGCTCTTCTCCAGCGTCACCGGGTCCACCTGGTCGGAGGGGACGAACTGGACCACCTCGATCTCGTCGTTGGTGGCCTCGGGGAGGGCCTCGAACTCCTCCTCGTGGATCACCACGGTCTGGTCGCCGTCGTCGTAGGCCTTGTCGATGTGCTCGTAGTCGATCTTCTTCCCGCACACCTCGCACCGGCGCTGGTACCGGATCCGGCCGCCGTCGGCGTCGTGGACCTGGTGGAAGGACACGTCGTGGTCGGTGGTGGTGGAGTATGCCTTGACAGGGACGTTCACCAGCCCGAAAGTGATAGATCCAGACCAAATGGCTCGCATGGCGGTCAGCATATGCGGCCGCCGGGGGGTCGCGGGAGGGCACGTGGCACGGACAACCCGCCAGACCTACACCGTGGGGCAGAGATCGCTCTCCGTCTCCAACCTCGACAAGGTCCTCTACCCGGCCACCGGCACCACCAAGGCCGAGGTGATGCGCTACTATCTCGGGGTCGCCGACGTGCTCATCCCGCAGGTCGCCCGCCGGCCGGTCACCCGCAAGCGCTGGGTCGACGGCGTGGGCACCGCGGACAGGCCCGGCACCGTGTTCTTCCGCAAGGACCTCGAGGACTCCGCCCCGGCCTGGATCCCCACCGGCCGGATCGTCCACGCCGAGCGGACCAACACCTATCCGCTGGCCGACGAACCGGCCGTGCTGGCCTGGTTCGCCCAGGTCGCGGCCCTGGAACTGCACACCCCGCAGTGGCGCTTCGGCCGCAACGGCCAGCCGCGCAACCCGGACCGGCTCGTGCTGGACCTTGACCCCGGTGAGGGCGCCGGGCTCGCCGAGTGCGCGGAGGTGGCCCGGTTGTGCCGTGACCTGCTCACGGACATGGGGCTGGAGGCCTATCCCGTCACCTCCGGGTCCAAGGGCATCCACCTGTACGCGGGGCTGGACGGCAGGCACAATGCCGAGGCTGTCAGCGCGGTCGCCCACGAACTGGCCCGCGCCCTGGAGGCCGACCACCGTGACCTGGTGGTCTCGGCGATGAAGCGGTCTCTGCGCGCGGGCAAGGTGTTCGTGGACTGGAGCCAGAACAACGCCTCCAAGACCACGGTCAGCCCCTACTCGCTGCGCGGACGGGAGCACCCGTGGGTGGCCGCGCCCCGGACCTGGGAGGAACTGGAGGACCCCCGGCTGCGCCACCTCGAGTTCGAGGAGGTCCTGGAACGGGTGGCCGGGGGCCTGGACCCGATCGCCCCGCTGGGCTGGACCCCGGACGGCCGAGACGGTGGGGATGAGGAGACCGGGGACGACGACGGCGGGGCGGGTGCCGGCAGCGGCACGGCCGAGGCCATCGACCGGCTCTCGAGGTACCGCTCCATGCGCGACCCGGACAAGACCGCCGAACCGGTCCCGGCACAGGCTCCGGTCGAGCGGGAGCTCGGTGAGGGACAGCTGCCCAGCTTCGTGATCCAGGAGCACCACGCCCGCCGCCTGCACTGGGACTTCCGGCTGGAGCACTCCGGGGTGCTGGTGTCCTGGGCCGTGCCCAAGGGCCCGCCGCTGGACACGGACCAGAACCGGCTGGCGGTGATGACGGAGGACCACCCGCTGGAGTACGGCACCTTCGAGGGCACGATCGCCCCGGGCGAGTACGGGGCCGGGGAGGTCACCATCTGGGACGCGGGCACCTGGGAGCTGGAGAAGTGGCGCGAGGGCAAGGAGGTCATCGGCGTCCTGCACGGCCGCCCGGACGGCGGGCTCGGCGGGGTGCCCCGCCGCTACGCGCTGATCAACGCGCCCGGCATGGGCGGGGAACGCAACTGGCTGATCCACCTGATGAAGGACCAGCCGGACACCGGGCAGTCCACGCCCGGGGTCCCTGCGGCCCCGGACGCGACGACGGCAGGGAAGCAGACGGCAGGGAACAAGGCGGCAGCGAAGAAACCGGCAGGGAAGACGGCGGCCGGGAACAAGGCGGCCGGAAACAGGGCGGCCGGAAACAGGGCGGCCGGGAACAGGACCGTGGGGGCCGGCCCCGCGGCCTCCTTCGGCCCGGAGGACCTGCCGGCCCCCATGCTGGCCACGGCGGGCCGCCCCGCGGATCTGACCGCGGACGAGGACTGGTCCTTCGAGATGAAGTGGGACGGCTGGCGGGTGGTCGCCGGGGTCAGCCAGGACCGGGTGGTCCTGACGAGCCGGAACGGCCAGGACCTCACCGACCGCTATCCCGCACTGCAGGAACTCACCGGGCTGCTCCGGGGCGAGGCCGCGGACCGCGGGGGAGCGGTGCTCGACGGGGAGCTGGTGTCCCTCGACGACCAGGGCAGGCCGGACTTCGGGATGCTGCAGGACGGGACCGGGGAGCTGCGCCTCATCGTGTTCGACATCCTCCAGCTCGGCCCGCCCGGCACGTCGCAGCACCGACGCCATTCCCTGCTGCGCACCGCCTACGGTGAGCGACGGGTGATCCTGGAAGCCTCCCTCGGAGAGGGGGAGGTGGTGTCCGTGCCGCCGGCCTACCATGGCTCCCTGGCCCAGGCCCAGCGGATCAGCCGCGCGATGGGGCTGGAGGGCGTGGTGGCCAAGCGCACCGGTTCCGTCTACCTGCCGGGCCGCCGCGGGTCGGCGTGGATCAAGCTCAAGCTGCAGCAGCACCAGGAGATCGTGGTGATCGGCGTCCGTGAGGGCCGGGGTGAGCGCTCCGGCGGCATCGGTTCCCTGCTGGCGGCCATTCCGGACGAGAACGGGACACTGCGCTACGCGGGCCGGGTGGGCACGGGCTTCTCGGCCGGCCAGCTGGTGGAGGTGGAACAGCGGCTGCGGCCACTGGCCCGGGACACCCCGCCCGTGGACGACGTCCCGGCCGGGGACCGTTCGGACGCCTGGTGGGTCACGCCGTCGGAGGTGGCGGAGGTGTCCCTGGCCGGACGCACCCGCGCAGGGCGGCTGCGCCAGGCGTCCTGGCGGGGCTGGCGGCCGGACAAGTCCGTGGACGAGGTTCGCTGGGAGGTCCCGTGAACCACGCAGGCCGGCCGGGTGGCGCCGACCCGCCGGCGGATCCGGGTCTGCCCGGGGATCCCTCAGGCCGGCCCGGGGACCCCACCGGGCTGCGGCACGAGACGCCCGCCGAGAAGCTGGACCGGAACTGGAACGACCTGCTCCAGGAGCTGCGGGTGATGCAGACGGGCACGCAGATCGTCACCGCGTTCCTGATCGTGCTGCCCTTCCAGGCCCGTTTCGAGGAGGTGGCCGGGGAGATCATCGGCTGGTACATGGCCCTGTTACTGGCCGCGGTGGTCCTGACGACCCTGATGCTGCTGCCCGTGGTCATCCACCGCCGGTTGTTCGGCCGGCACGTCAAGGACCAGACCGTGGCCTGGGGGAACCTGCTGGTGAAGGTCTGCCTGGCCGGGCAGGGGGTGCTGCTGGCCGGCTGCGTGGCGCTCATCGCACACGCCGTGCTCGAGCCCGCCCGGGCCTGGTGGATCGCCGGTGTCACCGCCGCGGTGATCGCGCTGCTGATGCTGGCGCTGCCACCGCGGCGGGTCCACGCGGGCGACGAGGGTGACGCCGGCGGACGCTGAGACGACTACCGGGTCCGGGCCACGGACATGAGCCGCTTGTTCACGAACTCGTCCATGCCCAGCGGCCCGAGTTCCCGGCCGAAACCGGAGCGCTTCACGCCGCCGAAGGGCATGTTCGCGGCCTCCGGCGGCGACTGGTTGGCACCGACCATCCCGGCCTCCAGCTGCTCGGCGAACCGCTCGGCGCGCCCCGCCTCGGTGGCGAACACGGTCGATCCCAGGCCGTAGGGGGTGTTGTTGGCCAGGGCGATCGCCTCCTCGTCACTGGACACCCGGTACACCGCCAGGACCGGGCCGAAGAACTCCTCGCGGTAGACGTCGGAGTCCTGGGGGATGTCCGTGATCACGGCCGGCTCCACGTAGAAGCCCTCCCGGTCGGCGCGCCGGCCGCCCACGTGCAGGGTGCCGCCGGCAGCCACCGCGCGCTCGATCTGGTCGACCAGGGTCTGCGCCGCGGACTCCGAGGACAGCGGGCCGAAGGTGCCCTCCCGCTCCTGGGCCGGATCGGCGGGCTGCAGCCCGGAGACCTGCTGCACCAGTTCGTCGACGAAGTCGTCGAAGACGTCGTCCATGACGATCAGGCGCTTGTTCGAGTTGCACGCCTGGCCGGTGTTCTCCAGCCGGATGGCCAGCGCGTCGCGGGCCGCCTGGCGGGGGTCGTCCGTGGAGAGGATGACGTAGGGGTCGGACCCGCCCAGTTCCAGGACGGCCTTCTTCAGGTGCCGGCCGGCCTGCTCGGCCACCGCGGCGCCGGCCCGCTCGGAACCCGTCAGCGAGACGCCCAGGACCCGGGGGTCGGCGATGATCGTGCCGACCTGGTCGTGCGTGGCGAACAGGTTCTGGTAGACCCCCTCGGGCACGCCGGCGTCGCGGAACAGCTGCTCGATGGCCAGCGCGGACTCGGGGACGATCTCGGCGTGCTTGAGCAGGATGGTGTTGCCCAGCACCAGGTTCGGGGCGGCGAAGCGGGCCACCTGGTAGTACGGGTAGTTCCACGGCATGATGCCCAGCAGCACGCCCAGCGGCCGGCGCTGGATGACGTTGCTGGACCCGTCGGTGCTGTCGAGGACCTGGTCGGCGGCGAGCTGCGGGCCGTTGTCCGCGTAGTACCGGAAGATCTCCGCGCTGAACTCGGCCTCCCCGCGGGACTCGGCGATCGGCTTGCCCATCTCGCGGGTGATGGTCTCGGCCAGCGCGTCGGCGCGCTCCTCGAACAGCTCGGCGATCCGGGCCACGATGCCGGCCCGCTCGCCGATGTCGCGGGAGCGCCAGTCCTCGAAGGCCCGGTGGGCGGTGGCGATGGCCTGCTCGACCTGCTCGTCGGTGGCGACCGGGTGTTCGCTGACGGTCCGGCCGGTGGCCGGATTGACGGCGCGATAGGCCGGTGACGTGGTGGGGGTGGTGTCGGTGCTCACAGTGTCCATAGTGGTCATGATGCCTCTTCCGTGCGTGGGGTGGAATGCGTGGAGGGGGATTCGGTGGTCGGTGCCCGGACCGTGGTCCGTGGAGGCGGGGACCGGTACGGGCCGGTCGCCTCGAACGCGCAGGCGAGCCGGAGCAGGGTGGTGTCGTCGTAGGCGCGGCCGGCGAAGGTCAGCCCGAAGGGCATGGCGATGTCCGGGGCGGTGCCCATCGGGACGGTGACGGTGGGGATGCCCAGGTGCCGGGGGACCAGGTTGCCGTTGGCCACCCAGGTCCCGTTGCGCCAGGCCAGCTCGGCCGAGCGGGGGTTCACGTCGGCGTCGGCGGGCCCGACGTCGGCCAGGGCGGGGAAGACGACCGCGTCCAGCCCCAGCCCGTCCATCCAGTCCTCGAGGTCGGTCCGGCGGGTCCGTTCCAGACCGGCGAGGCCCTGCGCCAGGTGTGGGATCGACTCCACCGTGGTTCCGGGACCGCGGGTCCGGATGATCTCCGGGAAGGCGGCGATGTCGTCGCCGAACCCCTCGTAGCGGTCCGGCAGGGCGCCGGCCGGGTGCGGGAAGATCCGGGCGCCGTCCACCCCGGCCAGCGTGTCCAGTCCCGGGTCCCCGTTGGCCTGGAGGAAGTCCTCCCAGGCCCACGCGGACAGCTCGGTGACCTCCGCGTGCAGGAACTCGGGGGACACCAGTCCGCGGGTGCCGATGGTCGGGGCCCCGGGGCGGTCACCCTCGTAGTTCGTGACGACCGGGAAGTCCACCGCCACGACGGTGGCGCCGGCCGCCTCCAGCGCGGCCCGGGCCGCCTGCCAGAGCTCGATCACGGAGGGGCGCGTCTCGACGCGCCGGCCCATCGGGCCCCCGATGCCGGCGGACCCGCGGTGGTCGGGTCCGGTGCCGGCGTCCGGGTCGGCGTTGACGTACATCCGGGGCACGCCCAGTCGCCTGCCCGCCAGGGCGCCCCGGCCGCCGTCGGGCCCGGACGCCGCGGCGAGGGCGGGGTAGGACGGTGGCCGGACGTCACCGGCCCGGGGGAGGCGGATCCACGGCTGGAGGCGCCAGAAGTCCCCGCGGGCGGTGTGGTCGTCGGCGACGATGACGTCCAGCACCTCGAGCAGGTCCGCCATGGAACGGGTGTGGGGGACCACCACGTCCATGGTGGGCACCAGCGGCCAGTTGCCCCGCACGGAGATCATCCCGCGGGAGGGGGTGTAGGCGCACAGGGCGTTACAGGAGGCGGGCGCCCGGCCGGACGACCAGGTCTCCTCGCCCAGGCCGAAGGCGCCGAGGCTCGCGGCCGTGGCCGTCCCGGAGCCGTTCGAGGAACCGGAGGCGAAGGCGCTGGTGAGGTAGTCGGGGTTGTAGGGACTCTCCGCCCGCCCGTACAGGCCGCGCTGCATGCCCCCGTTGGCCATGGGCGGCATGTTCGTCAACCCCAGCAGCACCGCCCCGGCGTCCCGCAGCCGCTCGATGGTGAAGGCGTCCCACCGGGCCACGAGGCCGGCGAACGCCGGGGACCCGGCCGCCACGGTCAGCCCGCGGGCCATGAACGAGTCCTTCGCGGTGTAGGGAATGCCGTCCAGCGGTCCCCGCACCGCGCCGGCGGCGCGCCGCTCGTCCGAGGCGCGGGCCTCCTCCAGGGCCCGGGGGTTGTCCACGATCACCGAGTTCAGCGGGATGCCGCCATCGGGGGCCCGGTGCGTGGCCACCGTGCCGGAGGCGGACTGCGCCGGCCGGTCATAGTGGGCGATGCGCGCCCGGTAGGCGTGCACGAGCTCCACGGCGGTGGTGCGACCGGACTCCAGGGCCGTCCGGAGCTCGGCGATCGACGTCTCGGTGACGTCAAGCATCCCCATCGACCGACCCGCGCGGGGCGAGCGTGCCCCGGTCCGCACCCGCTGCCGGCTGCTGCTGGGTGATGCAGTGGATGCCGCCGCCGAAGGCGAAGATGTCCCGGGCGTCCACGAGCTCCACGGTGCGTCCCGGGTAGGCCTCGCCGAGGATCCCGGCGGCCAGCGCGTCGGCTTCGGGCTCGCCGAAGGCGCACAGGATGACGGCGCCGTTGGCCACGTAGTGATTGATGTAGGAGTAGTCGACCCATCCCTCGGCATCGCGCAGCGCGGACGGGGCGGGGACGTCCACCACGCGCAGCGGCCGGCCCTGGGCGTCGACCGCACCGCCCAGTTCCTCGCGCAACCGACGGGTGACCTGGTGGTCGGGGTGCCCGGGGTCGTCCTGGCGGTGCAGCAGCACGGTGCCGGCCTCGGTGAAGGACGCGACGATGTCCACGTGCCCGCGGGTGCCGAAGCCGTCGTAGTCCCGCGTCAGCCCGCGGGAGAGCCACACCGCGTGGGTGGTGCCCAGCTGGTGGTGGATCTCGGCCTCCACCGCGGAGCGGGTCAGGCCCGGGTTGCGGTCGGGGTCCAGTTGCACGGTCTCCGTCAGCAGGACCGTCCCCCGGCCGTCGACGTGGAACCCGCCGCCCTCGTTGACCAGCCGGGAGTCCCGCGCCGGGACCTGGGCGTGGTGGGCGACGGTGGCGGCGAGGTGCCGGTCCTGGTCCCACCGGGCCCAGGACTGGGCCCCCCAGCCGTTGAAGACCCAGTTGACCGCCGAGAGCGCTCCGAAGGGATCCAGGGTGAACGTCGGGCCGGAGTCGCGCATCCAGGCGTCGTCCAGGACGGCGGGGAGGATCTCGACGTCGGACCCGAGCAGGTCCCGGGCCGCCGCCTCGTCCTGCGGGTGGGACACCACGGTGACCGGCTCGTACCGGGCGATCGTGCGCGCCACGGACGTCCAGGCGGTGCGGGCCCGCCCCAGGCCCTCCGAGCCGGGGGCGCCGAACGTGTCGTTGGGGGTGGGGAAGGACATCCAGGTGCGCTCGTGGGGTGCCCACTCCGGGGGCATGACCGAAGGGCCGAGGGTGGTCATCAGATGGTCAGTCCTTCTCCGGTGGTGTCCCGCGTGGACTCGGTGGTCTCCAGGGTCTCCCCGCGGAAGTAGGCCGGGTGGCGCAACCGGGTCCACAGCATGAGCACCACGCCCAGGACGAGCACGCCCATGCCCAGGACGAACACCATGCCCACCCCGCCGATCGAGGACCCCGACCCGTAGTCCGGGCTGATCGAGTCCACGGCGGTCTGGAAGAACATGACCAGCAGGACCGCGCCGCCGATGAGCGGGAAGAGGAACTTGAACACCACGTTGCGGGCCGAGGTGAACAGTTCGCGGCGGAAGTACCAGACGCAGGCCAGGGCCGTGATGCCGTAGTAGAAGCAGATCATCAGGCCCAGGGCGGTGATGGTGTCCCACAGGGCGTTCTCGCTGAGCAGGCGGGTGATCGTGTAGAAGCCGCCGGCGGCCACGGCCGAGGAGATGGTGGCCACGGAGGGGGTGCGGAACCGGGGGCTGATGCGGGAGAACATCGGCGGCAGGGCACGGTAGTACCCCATGGCCAGCAGGGTGCGCGAGGGGGAGATCATCGTGGACTGCAGGGAGGCGAAGGAGGAGGACATGATCGCGATGGACATCAGCAGGGCGAACGGGCCCATCACCGGGCTGGCGAGCACCGCGAACAGCGACTCCTGGTTGTCCGGGTTCCCGGCGCCCAGGCCCTCGGTGCCGATGCCGGCCCAGGCGATGACGGCCAGCGCGCACAGGGTGTAGATCACCATGATGATCAGCACGGTCAGGGTGGCCGCCCGCCCGGAGGTGCGCTGGGGGTCCTTGGTCTCCTCGTTCATGGTCAGGGTGGTGTCCCAGCCCCAGAACAGGAAGATGGACAGCGAGATGCCGGCGGCGACGATGGAGAAGTCGTCGAAGCTGAACGGGTTGAACCAGTCGATGCTGATGGGCGTGGGGTCGAAGCCCTCCCCGTTGGCGGCCTGCACGAGGGCCGCCACGGCGAAGCCGCCCAGCACCAGTAGCTGGAAGCCCACGAGGACGTACTGGATGTGCTGGGTGGACTTCAGCCCGCGGTAGGAGATCCAGGCCGCCACCGCGATGAACACCAGCGTGGTGGGGATGTTGATCCACAGGTTGTCCGTCAGCTCGGCCAGCGCCGGACTGCCGAGGACCTGGGCCAGCAGCAGGTAGAAGAAGTCCACCGCCACGGCGGCCAGGTTGGACAGCACGATCACCGTGGCCGCGATCAGGCCCCAGCCGCCCATCCAGCCGATCCAGGGGTTGAAGGCCTTGGTGGCCCAGGTGAAGGACGTCCCGGAGTCGGGCACCCGCGAGTTGAGCTCGCGGTAGCCGAAGGCGACCAGCAGCATGGGCAGGAAGCCGAGCAGCAGGATGGCCGGCACGTGGGTGCCGACCACCGAGATGGTGGGCCCGAGCCCGGCGGTCAGGGTGTAGGCCGGGGCGATGCAGCCCACGCCGATCACGACGGCGCCGATCACCCCCACCTGGCCCCGGGCCAGTCCCTTGGCGGAGACGGCCCGGTCCTCGGTGGGCCGGGGCGGCACGGTGTTCGCAGTGCTCATGTCAGTGGTCACTTTCAGCAGTGGCGGGACCGGTGTGGCCGGCGGGCACGACCACCACCGGGACCGGGACGGTGCGCAGCATCTTCGCGGCGGTGCTGCCCAGGAACAGCCGGCCGCGGGCGGCCAGCCGGGAGGAGCCCACGACGACGACGTCGTCGGGCTCCCACTCGAGGTGGGCCATGGCGTGGTCCACGGTCGGCCCGGAGGCGACGAGCGTGCTGGCCCGGCCCTGGTCGAGCATCTCGGCGGCCTCGTCGGCCAGCCGCCGGTTCGCGTACTGGGTGACGGAGGCCAGGACGTCCTCGTCGTCCGCAGCGGTGCCCGGGCCGGAACCCTCCTCGGCCCGGTCCAGCAGCACGAGGGAGACCAGGCGCAACGGGATGGACCGGCGACGGGCCGCCTGGATGCCCAGGCCGACGACGTCGACGGCGCCCGGCCGCGGGCCGAACATCGCCGTCAGCCGGCCCACGGGCCCACCGTGCCGGTATCCGGCCGGGGCCAGGGCCACCGGGATCGGCGCCGTGTGCAGGAGGGTGGTGGCGACGGAGCCGAGGCGGTATCGACGCAGCAGTCCGCCGCTGCGGCCGCCGATGACGATCATCGAGCAGTCCAGTTGCCCGGCCGCGGCCAGCAGCCCTTCGGCGTCCGACTCGGCCGTGACCACGTGGCCGGTGGCCGGGACGTCGTCCGGGACGGAGGCCAGCGCCTCGTCGAGCCAGGCACCCAGTTGTTCCTCGAGGATGCTGCCGTACCCGCCGGCCGGCGGATAGATCCCGGCGTAGGCGCTGTCCAGCGGGGCGATCATCACCACGTGGAGCCGGGCGTCCTGCTCCCGGGCCAGTGCGATGCCCAGATTCAGGGCGTCCCGTCCCGTGGAGGTCGCCAGGTAGCCGACCAGCAGGTGCCGGGTCATCGGAGCGTCCCCTCGGTGAGGACCGGCCGGCCGGCGTGTGCGAGGATCTGCCGCGCCGCGGCCTCGCCCATGCGCACCGCGCCGTCCACGTGCTGGTAGCCCTCGGCGGCGATGTCCGAGCAGGCGTAGTGGATGGGCCCGGTGGGACGGTTCTGCAGGTGGCCCCAGCGGTGCAGCCCGCCCAGGTCATAGCTGGCCGCGTAGGCGCCGCGCGTCCACTCCTCGGCCGCCATGTCCGAGAGGTAGAAGGCGATCGGCTCCAGCGCCTGCGGCCCCAGGTAGAGCGCCAGCGCCTCCAGGACCTGTCGCCGGCGCTCCTCGGCCGGCAGGGCCCACATCCGTTCGGCGTGGACGTCCGAGATGAAGCCCACCAGGGTCCCGTGCGGGTCCTCCGTGCCGGGCTCGCCGCCGGCGAGGTTGGGGCCGTAGTTCGTGTTGTCGTAGACCTCCTGCACCAGGCGGCCGCCGCCGAAGCCGGTGCCGGACAGGCCCTGGGCGCGCCAGAAGGGGGTCTCGTAGACGGCGTGGACCTTGATGACCAGGCCCATCGAGAGGTGCTGGTGGGCGATCTGCTGCTCGCGCGGCAGCGGCGGGGTGAACTGGATGCGCGAGTAGAGGTTCGGCGGGACGGCCAGCACGGCGTTCCGCGCCCGGACGACCACGCGGTCGGAGTGGGCGACCACCCGGCCGGGGGCACCGTTCTCCGGCACGCCGTCGCGCACGTCCGCCGCGATGCCGTTCAGCGGATCCGCGGTGGCGGGGTCCGGGGTGGCCCACTCCAGCTCCCGCACCGGGGTGGACAGGTACAGGTCCTCGCCGATCTCCTCGGCCAGTCGCTCGGACACCGTCTGCATCCCGCCCACCACGCGCCGGTCCAGGATGAAGTCCTCGTCCACCAGGTTCGAGAAGGACCCCGCCGAGGCCGCCATGAGCACGGCCTGCAGCACGGAGAAGGCGTGGGAGGGCTTGGTGAGCATGCCGGAGGCCACGTAGATCGAGACGTTGTCGATCGCCTCCTGGTCGTCCGAGTGGCTGCTGAGCCAGGTCCGGAAGGAGATGGAGTCGAGCTCGGCAGCGCGGTCCGCCGCCCACGGCGCACTGGCCCCGATCTCCACGGTGAGCTCGTCCAGCAGGCCGATCAGCCGCTCCATCTCGGCGGCGGTCCGGTCGGAGACCGGCATGCGGTCACCGGTGTAGGTGTGCCGCGTCCCGTCCGGCGCCACGTAGACGGATGCACCCTCGCGGTAGCGCGGGAAGGTCTCCAGGCCCAGCTCCTCGACCAGGTCGATCAGCCGGGTCTGGTCCGGGGAGATCCACTGCCCGCCGATCTCGATGAAGTGCTCCCGGCCGCTGGCGTCCGCCACCCGGCCGTTCCACGTCCGGCCCCCCACGCGGGGCCGCGCCTCCAGGACGGCGACGCTGTGGCCGGCCTCCCGGAGGGTGCGGGCGGCCATCAGTCCGGCAGGTCCCGCCCCGATGACCACCACGTCGCGGTCGAT
>NZ_DAOMPX010000009.1:0-23142 GCF_035445025.1 Citricoccus sp.
CGGCCCTGCTTGCCCTTGAGCATGTCGGACAGCGACTTCAGCGGACGGTTGCCCGGTCCGGTGACCGGACGGCCGCGGCGGCCGTTGTCGAACAGCGAGTCCACGGCCTCCTGCAGCATCCGCTTCTCGTTATTGACGATGATCTCCGGCGCGCCCAGGTCCAGCAGTCGCTTCAGGCGGTTGTTGCGGTTGATCACGCGGCGGTACAGGTCGTTGAGGTCGGAGGTCGCGAAGCGGCCACCGTCCAGCTGCACCATCGGGCGCAGCTCCGGCGGGATCACCGGGACGGCGTCCAGGACCATGCCCAGCGGCGAGTTGTCCGTGGTCAGGAACGCGTTGACGACCTTGAGCCGCTTCAGGGCGCGGGTCTTGCGCTGACCCTTGCCGGTCTTGATGGTCTCGCGCAGCATCTCGGACTCGGCCTCGAGGTCGAAGGTCTCCAGGCGCTTCTTGATGGACTCGGCGCCCATGGAGCCCTCGAAGTACTGGCCGTACTTGTCCCGCATGGAGCGGAACAGGCCCTCGTCGCCCTCGAGGTCGGCGACCTTGAGGTTCTTGAAGCGGTCCCAGATGCGCTCCATCCGGTCCAGCTCGGCGTCGGCCCGCTTGCGGATCTGCGCCATGGTCTTGTCCGCGGCGTCGCGGGCCTTCTTCTTCTCGGCGGCCTTGGCACCCTCGGCCTCGAGCTTGGCCAGGTCCTTCTCCAGGTCCGAGGCCACGGCGGCGATGTCCGCGTCACGCTGGTCGGCCAGGTGACGGGTCTCCTGGTCGTGCTCGGCCTGCAGGTTCGGCAGGTCGGCGTGACGGGTCTCCTCGTCCACCCACGTGATCATGTAGGCGGCGAAGTAGATGATCTTCTCGAGGTCCTTGGGGGCCAGGTCGAGCAGGTAGCCCAGCCGGGACGGGACGCCCTTGAAGTACCAGATGTGGGTCACCGGGGCGGCCAGCTCGATGTGGCCCATCCGCTCGCGGCGGACCTTGGAGCGGGTCACCTCGACGCCGCAGCGCTCGCAGATGATGCCCTTGAAGCGCACGCGCTTGTACTTGCCGCAGTAGCACTCCCAGTCACGGGTGGGGCCGAAGATCTTCTCGCAGAAGAGTCCGTCCTTCTCCGGCTTCAGGGTGCGGTAGTTGATGGTCTCGGGCTTCTTGACCTCGCCGAAGGACCAGTTGCGGATCTCGTCCGCGGTGGCCAGGCCGATGCGCATGAGGCCGAAGGATGAGTTGTCGTTGGACATGGTCCGTTGAACTCCTGATTTCTAGCGTTGATGAAGTCTTGGGGTGGGACGGGGAACGGGGTTTCTCAGACCTCTTCGACCGAGCTGGGCTCGGCGTGGGACAGGTCGATGCCCAGTTCCTCGGCGGCCCGGAAGACTTCATCGTCCGAGTCACGCATTTCAATCGCGGTGCCGTCGGCGGAGAGGACCTCCACGTTCAGGCACAGCGACTGCATTTCCTTGATGAGCACCTTGAAGGACTCCGGAACGCCCGGCTCCGGGATGTTCTCGCCCTTCACGATGGCCTCGTAGACCTTCACGCGGCCGTGGATGTCATCCGACTTGATCGTCAGCAGCTCCTGCAGGGTGTAGGCGGCGCCGTACGCCTCCAGGGCCCAGACCTCCATCTCACCGAAGCGCTGGCCGCCGAACTGCGCCTTACCGCCCAGCGGCTGCTGGGTGATCATGGAGTACGGGCCGGTGGAACGGGCGTGGATCTTGTCGTCCACCAGGTGGTGCAGCTTCAGCATGTACATGTAGCCGACGGACACCGGGTCCGGGAACGGCTCGCCGGAGCGGCCGTCGAACAGGGTGGCCTTGCCGTTGGTGCCCATCAGCCGGTCGCCGTCACGGGTGACGTTGACGTGACCGAGCAGGCCCTCGATCTCGTGGGCCTCGGCACCGTCGAACACCGGGGTGGCGACGTTGACCGGGCCGGACTGCCGCGGGAAGTTCGGCAGGTCCTTGATCCACTCCGGCTCCCCCTGGATGTCCCAGCCGCGCGAGGCGGCCCAGCCCAGGTGCAGCTCCATGACCTGGCCCAGGTTCATGCGGCCCGGGACGCCCAGCGGGTTCAGGATGATGTCCACCGGGGTGCCGTCGGCCAGGAACGGCATGTCCTCGACCGGCAGGATCTTGGAGATGACGCCCTTGTTGCCGTGGCGGCCGGCCATCTTGTCGCCGTCGGTGATCTTGCGCTTCTGCGCCACGTAGACGCGCACCAGCTGGTTCACGCCCGGGGGCAGGTCGTCGTCCTCGTCGCGGTCGAAGATGCGCACCCCGATCACGGTGCCGGACTCGCCGTGCGGCACCTTCAGGGAGGTGTCACGCACCTCGCGGGACTTCTCGCCGAAGATGGCGCGCAGCAGGCGCTCCTCCGGGGTCAGCTCGGTCTCGCCCTTCGGGGTGACGCGGCCGACCAGGATGTCCCCGGCCTCGACCTCGGCACCGATGTGGATGATGCCGCGCTCGTCGAGCTGGGCCAGCACCTCGTCGGAGACGTTCGGGATGTCCCGGGTGATCTCCTCGGCGCCCAGCTTGGTGTCACGGGCGTCGACCTCGTGCTCCTCGATGTGGATCGAGGTCAGCACGTCCTCCGAGACCATGCGCTGGGACAGGATGATGGCGTCCTCGTAGTTCAGGCCCTCCCAGGGCATGAACGCGACCAGCAGGTTCTTGCCCAGGGCCAGCTCGCCGTGGTCCGTGGCCGGGCCGTCGGCGATGATGCTCAGGCGCTCCACGCGGTCGCCCTCGGAGACGCGCACCCGCTGGTTGTAGGCGTTGCCCTGGTTGGAGCGGGCGAACTTCATGATCGGGTAGTGCTTCATGGTGCCGTCGTCCTGCATGACGGTCACGAGGTCGGCGGCGACCTCGGTCACCACGCCGGGGGCGTCGGCGGTGATGGAGTCACCGGCGTCCACGGCCACGTACTTCTCCATGCCGGTGCCCACGTAGGGGGCCTCGGCCTGGAGCAACGGCACGGCCTGGCGCTGCATGTTGGCGCCCATGAGCGCGCGGTTGGCGTCGTCGTGCTCGAGGAACGGGATCAGGGCCGTGGCGGCCGAGACCATCTGCCGCGGCGAGACGTCCATGTAGTCGATGTCGTCCACGGAGGACAGCACGGGCTCGCCGCCACCGCCGCGCTGGCGGCAGAGCACGAGCTCCTCGGCGAAGGAGCCGTCCTCGTTAAGCGGGGCGTTGGCCTGGGCGATCTGGGCCACCAGCTCGTCATCGGCGGTCAGGTAGTCCACCTGCTCGGTGACGATGCCGTCCACGACCTTGCGGTACGGGGTCTCGATGAAGCCGAAGGGGTTGATCCGCCCGAAGGTCGCCAGCGAGCCGATCAGGCCGATGTTCGGGCCTTCCGGGGTCTCGATGGGGCACATGCGGCCGTAGTGCGAGGGGTGCACGTCACGGACCTCCATGCCGGCCCGGTCGCGGGACAGGCCGCCCGGGCCCAGCGCGGACAGGCGACGCTTGTGCGTCAGTCCGGCCAGCGGGTTGTTCTGGTCCATGAACTGGGACAGCTGGGAGGTGCCGAAGAACTCCTTGATCGAGGCCACCACGGGGCGGATGTTGATCAGGGTCTGCGGGGTGATGGCCTCGACGTCCTGGGTGGTCATGCGCTCGCGCACGACGCGCTCCATGCGGGACAGGCCGGTGCGGATCTGGTTCTCGATCAGCTCGCCCACGGCGCGGATGCGGCGGTTGCCGAAGTGGTCGATGTCATCGACCTCGACGCGCACCTCGACGTCCTCGCCGTCGCGCTTGCCCGTGATGGTCCGCTCGCCGGCGTGCAGGGCCACGATGAAGTGGACCATCTGGGCGATGTCGTCCTCGGTCAGCACGGAGGCGTTCGGGTCGCCCAGGGGCAGGTCCACGCCCAGCTTGCGGTTGAGCTTGTACCGGCCCACCTTCGCCAGGTCGTAGCGCTTGGGGGTGAAGTACAGGTTGTTCAGCAGGTTCTGCGCGGCGTCCACGGCGGCGGGCTCGCCCGGGCGCAGCTTGCGGTAGATGTCCAGCAGGGCCTCGTCCTGGCCCTCGGTCGGGTCCTTCTCGAGGGTGGCGCGGATGGAGTCGTACTGGCCGAACTCCTCCAGGATGCGGGACTCGCTCCAGCCCATGGCCTTGAGCAGCACGGTGACCGGCTGCTTGCGCTTGCGGTCCAGGCGCACGCCGACCTGGTCACGCTTGTCCACCTCGAGCTCGAACCAGGCACCGCGGGAGGGGATGACCTTGGCGGTGAAGATGTCCTTGTCCGAGGTCTTGTCCGGGGTGCGCTCGAAGTAGGCGCCCGGGGAGCGGACCAGCTGGGACACGACGACACGCTCGGTGCCGTTGATGACGAAGGTGCCCTTCTCCGTCATCAGCGGGAAGTCGCCCATGAACACCGTCTGCTGCTTGATCTCGCCGGTGTTGTTGTTCATGAACTCGGCCTTGACGTACAGCGGCGCGGCGTAGGTGGTGTCGCGCTCCTTGCACTCGTCCACCGGCATCTTCGGGTCGGAGAACTCCGGCTCGGTGAACGACAGGGACATGGTGCCCTGGAAGTCCTCGATCGGGGAGATCTCCTCGAAGATGTCCGACAGGCCGGAGGTGACGGCGACCGAGTCGTCGCCGATCTCCTGGGCGTGGGCCACGCGCTCGGCCCAGCGGGAGTTGCCGACCAGCCGGTCGAAGGACTCAGTCTGCAGGGCCAGGAGGTCCGGCACGTCCAGTGGCTCGTGGATCTTCGCGAAGGTGATCCGGCCGGCGCTGGTGCCGGAGCGGGGCGAGATGGCCCCGGGAGTGTTAGCGGTTTCGGTATTTGAGGTGCTCGAGGCGACCAAGAGGGTTCCTTCCACAGACCGTCTGCATTTCCGTTCGCTCCCCGACCCGATCCACGACGTCCGGGGCCCACCGCTATTTGAAGGCCCGACCGGACGCCACGCCGCCGAGGTCGGTCATCCGGGCACGCCGGGACACACCTCAGGGGTGGACAGAAGGGAGACGTAAGGACTTAGCATAACCGCCACAGCCCCGGAAGTCCACTTGCTCCGCGAGTCCTCGCTGTGAACGTGCCGAGGGTGTGAGACGCTACGAGACTCGGTCCAGCCGCTCCCCCAGCACCGGCCAGTTCCCCAGGCCGGTCGTCACCGCCCGCTGCAGGCGCGGGCCCAGCGGGGTCTCCACCCAGCGGTGCACCAGCCACGCGGCGCCCAGGACCGAGGCCAGGGCCAGGCCCAGGACCCACTGCCGGGGCAGGACCGGTGAGAGCAGCATGATGATCCACCAGCCCCACAACTGGTGCAGCAGGTACACGGGGTAGGTCAGGCTGCCGGCCAGCGCGGCCCCGGGCAGCCGCACGCGGGCCAGCGGCGTGAGCACGATCACCGCCACCACCGCGAACAGTCCCACCACGATCAGCGCGAAGAGCGCCGTCGGGTAGTCGTAGCCGGTGAGCTCGGCGGTCTCGCGCTGCTGGATGCCCGCGGACCACTGGGTGGCCAGCGCCACGTTCACGGCCAGGACGGCCCAGCGGCCGGGGGTGTGACCGAACCGGAACAACAGGAACAGTGCCATGCCGCCGGCGAAGAGGGCCGAGTACTCGGGGAAGAACACGTGCTGCACCCAGCCGACGTCGTGCCCCGCGGCGCGCAGGCCGAGGTACAGGCCGTTGCCGAGCAGCGGCCAGGCCAGGGCGAAGGCGAGCACGCGGCGCACGGTCATGCCGATCAGGGTGAAGGCGAGGATCCACAGGTAGAACTTCATCTCCACCCACAGCGTCCAGTAGACGCCGTCGAGGTGGCCCACCCCGAACCCGCCCTGGAACATCGTCAGGTTGGCCCACAGGTCCGAGGGACTGCGATTGACCCCGAGCTCGGGCCAGACGACGAAGATCAGCGCGGCGGCGCCGAGCACCGCCACCCAGTAGGCGGGGTACAACCGGCCCACGCGCGAGCCGATGAACCGCGCCGGGGACTTGCCGAAGGACGAGAGCAGGATCACGAAGCCGGAGATGACGAAGAACAGCTGCACGCCCAGGGCGCCGACGGCCGTGAACTGGCTCAGCCAGGGCCAGGCCTCGGCGGCCGGGTCACCGTGGCGGCCCCAATTGCCGTGGTGCCACGCGGTCCAGTGGAACAGCACCACGGCCAGCGCGGCGACGAGCCGGAGCGCGTCCAACAACGCCAGGCGGGGCCGGGCCGGCGCCGGCGTGGCCCGCGGTTCCCCCTGCTGCTGCGGCTGCGGCGGGGCTACCCGCTGCATCTCTGCTGTCGCGACCATCGGTCGGCACCCTCCAGTATCCCTCGCCCTGCCCGAACCACCTTTACGGTTTCGTTACCTTAGGCAGTCAGTCTGGGTGTCCGCTGGGAGGATGGCGTTAAACGCCACGGCCCCTCCGTCCCGCGCAGGCGGGAGGGAGGGGCCGTGGGTGTGGGCAGCGGCTAGGCCGCACGCATCACTTGAGGGTGACGGTGGCGCCGGCAGCCTCGAGCTGCTCCTTGGCCTTGTCCGCGGTCTCCTTGTTGACGCCCTCCAGGACGGGCTTCGGAGCGCCGTCGACCAGGTCCTTGGCTTCCTTCAGACCCAGCGAGGTCAGGGCGCGGACCTCCTTGATGACGCCGATCTTCTTGTCGCCGGCGGCCTCGAGGACGACGTCGAACTCGCTCTGCTCCTCGGCAGCAGCGGCCTCGCCGCCACCGGCGGCGGGGGCGGCAGCGGCGGCGACCGGTGCGGCAGCGGTGACCTCGAACTTCTCCTCGAACGCCTTGACGAACTCGGACAGCTCGATGAGGGACAGCTCGGCGAACTGCTCGAGCAGCTCTTCAGTGGACAGCTTGGCCATGATTGGCTCCTTTACTTAAGGGTTCTCACGTACGTGGGGTGAAACGTGGCCGCTGGACGCGACCGGGGGGTGTTACTCGGCCGCGGGGGCAGCGGCGCCGCCCTGCTCCTCGACCTTCGCGCGCAGGGCGTCCACGGTGCGGACGGCCTGGGACAGCGGGGCCTGCAGCATGTAGGCCGCCTTGTACAGGTTGCCCTTCATGGCACCTGCCAGCTTGCCCAGCAGAACCTCGCGGGACTCGAGGTCCGCGAGCTTCTTGACGGCCGCCTCATCGAGGAACTGGCCCTCCATGTAGCCGCCCTTGACGATCAGGGCATCATGGTTCTTGGCAAAGTCACGCATCGCCTTGGCCGCGTCCACCGGGTCGCCGGAGACGAAGGCAATCGCGGACGGACCGGTCATCTTGCCCTCGAAGGCGTCGACGCCGGCCTGCTTGGCCGCGATCTCGCTGAGCGTGTTCTTCACCACGGCGTAGGTCGCGTTCTCACCGAGTGCACGACGGAGCTCCTTGAGCTCGGCCACGGTGAGACCACGGTATTCCGTCAGGACGGCTGCGGTGGAGGTGCGGAAGAGTTCCGCCAGCTCCGCCACAACAGCGTTCTTCTCAGACGTCGCCATGGCACTCCTTCCATTACTTGGGGCCGGCACCCGTCCTGGAGACAAGAAAACGCCCCGTGCAGGTGCACGGGGCGTGGCAGTACCGTCGAGCCCTGGGGCTCACCGGGAAGGCGTTGCTCTGTCTCACCTGCGCAGGCCGCCTCCTGAAGGAGGGCTTTACGATCGGTTCCGCGAGGGATCCGACGACCGGCGGTCTTTGGTGCGTCCAGAATACGCGGGACTGCGACGCATCACCAAATCGGGCCGCCGGACCCCGGGCGGCCGGACCCCGGGCTCCCGCTCCCCCCGATCCTCCTCTGCCAGCCGGGACGGGTGGACACCGGCCGGAAGCCCAGCGTCTCGTTGGCGCGCAGGATGGCCGCGTTCTCCGGGGCGGCCCAGGCGTACACCCGCTCGACGGCGGGCCTGGACCGCACCAGCCGCGAGATGTTGGCGGCCTTCAGCAGCAGCGCGAGGTGGCGACCGCGGTGGTCGGGGTGCACCAGGGTGCTGCCCTGGTAGGCCACCTGCGGCAGGTCCCGGAAGGTCTCGATGTCCGAGTGCCCCACCAGCCGGCCCGAGGGCCGGTGCCGTGCGGCGGTGGTGACCATGGTGAGATGGATCTGCTCCCGGGCCCGCTCCTCTGCGCGCAGGCGGTCCACGTCCCAGACCTCGGGGACGATCTCGAGCTCTCCCCGGGGCGCCTCGGCCGGCATCCGTCCCAGCAGTCCCGCCATCGACTCGGCGTGCTCCTCGGGGCAGGCACCCTCCCAGCCCACCAGCTCGTAGTCACCGCCCGGACCGTCCGCCGCCTCCACCTGCCGGGCCGGACCGGCCGCCTCGGGCAGCGCCAGCACCGAACACCACTCCAGCTGGGCCAGCCCGTAGCCGCGGGCCGCGGCGAACGCCGCGTCCGCCGCGCTGGACCGCACCTCCGGCGGGCCGGCGGAGGCCGGGTCCACGAGGGCGTTGTCCGTCCAGGACTGCAGGGTGGTGTGCCCCCGGCGCAGCGCCTCGGCCTCGATCCCGGCCAGCAGCGCCGATCCCACGCCCCGGCGCCGGAAACCCGGGTGCACCCCCACCCACACCTCGGCCGTGGCCGCGGCCGGCGTGGCGGCGAGGAATCCGAACCCGACGATCCGGCCGGGATCCTCGGCGTCGTCCAGCCGCGCGGCGACATAGTCCACCCGGAAGTCCGGACGGGGCCGGGCCGCGGCGAGCCGGTTCTCCGGCGATTCGTAGAAGTCGTTGGAGCCCCAGAACAGGGAGGTGATCAGGTTGGCCAGCTGGGAGACCTGGAGGAAGTCGGCCGTGGTGGCCGGCATCGGCAGGCGGGACTGGTCGAGGTGCGGGGGCAGTTCGAGCCAGTCGAGCGCCAGGCCGTGCCGCGTGTCGGTCATGGCCCCATGATGCCGCACTCACGCCCAGACCATGATCGCGGACCCCGCCGCCGAGACGGTTCCCGTCCGGCTGTAGGCCTGGACGACGTACCAGTACCGGCGCCGCGGCTCCGCGGTGAGGTCCCCCCAGCGACCCGCCCCGGTGGCCGCCGGCAGGACGGCCAGGAGGTCCTCGGCCGTCCCCGGCAGGGCCGGGATGGTGGCGCTGTAGGCGCGCTGCCGCCAGATGGCGATCCAGCGGGCGGGTTCCGCACCGGCCGGCAGCGTCCACTCCAGGGTGAGGCCGCTGACCGTGCGCCCGGCCCGGGTGAACGCGGGCGACGGCGGCCGGGCGGCGTTGAGCCACCGGACGGGCAGCGGCAGGGCACGGCGCTGGTAGTGCACCGAGCGCACCCGGCTCATCGCGCCGAGCTCGTCCGCGCGGACGGCACTGGCGTTGTAGTAGGCATTCCCCTCCACCTGGGTCAGCCCACGGCCCAGCGCCACGTGGTTGCTCAGTTCCGCGGGATTCGTCCAGCCGGCGTCGCCGACCTTGTACACGGCCTCCCCCAGGGCGATGTGCGTGCGGGTCACGGTGCCCTGCAGGGACCACCAGCGGGACAGCACGTCGTAGTCCGCCGTCGGGTGTCCCTGCTGCCAGTACAGCTGGGGGATGAACAGGTCCGTCCACTGCTCGCGCAGCCACAGGCGCGTGTCGGCGTACAGGTCGTCGTACGCCTGGAGCCCGGCGGTGTCCGAACCGGCCGTGGAGCTGGTGCGGTTGCGCCAGATGCCGAAGGGGCTGACGCTGAAGACGGCGCGCCGGTCGGCCGCGTGGACGTCCAGGCCGGCGTAGCGCACGAAGCGGTTGACGTTGTCCCGGCGCCAGGTGGCACGGGTCCGTCCGGCACCGTAGAGCGCGAAGGAGGCGTCGTCGCCGATGACCTGGCCCGCCGCCGGGTATGGGTAGAAGTAGTCGTCCAGGTGCACGCCGGCGACGCCGTAGCGCGAGGCGATCTCGGCCAGCACCGCCCGCACGTGCAGGCGCACCTCCGGCCGGCCGGGATCCAGGTACCGCCGTCCCCCGTAGGCGTAGGTGAAGGACGGGTTGCGCGCGGCGAAGCTGCCCGGGTGCAGCGAGGTCAGCGAGGTGTCCATGGCCACCCGGAAGGGGTTGGCCCAGGCGTGGACCTCCAGTCCGCGCCGCGAGGCCTCGGCCACCGCCCACTCGAGCGGGTCCCAGCCCGGGTCCTGGCCCAGGGTGCCGGTCAGGTACCGTGACCACGGCTCCCCGAGCGTGGACCGGTAGAAGCGGTCACCGGCCGCCCGGACCTGCAACAGGACCGCGTTGCAGCCGCGCAGGGCGGCCAGCCGGATGAGCTCGCCCAGCTCGGCGCGCTGCTGCGTGACGCTCAGCCCCGGGCGCGAGGGCCAGTCGACGTTGAGCACGGTCGCCACCCACAGGCCGCGGAACTCGTGCAGCGGCCGGGTGGCCGAGGTGGCCGTGTCCCGCGTGGTGACGGTGTACGGGACCCAGGCGCGGCCGGTGGCCGCCTGGGCGACGCCGGCCGGGGGCCCCGTGACGGCGGAGAGGGCGACCGCCGCGGCGCCGCCGGAGATCAGGCTCCGTCGCGTGGGGCCGGGGGATGCCGGGCGCGACGGCACCGGGTGTGCCGAGACCATGGTGCACTGCCTTCCTCGCCCCTCTGGGGAGGAATTCTGCTCCGCGTCACGGACGGCGTCGAGTGCTGGGCGCCCCGGGGCCCGGCACCTGCGCCGGAACGACAGAGCGCCGGACCCCGGGTACTCCCGGGATCCGGCGCTCTGCCGCGGATGAGGATCAGGCCTCGGCGGTCACCTTGACCACGTTCGGGTCGACCTTGATGCCGGGACCGAAGGTGGTGGAGATGGTGGCCTTGGAGATGTACCGGCCCTTGGAGGCGGACGGCTTCAGGCGCAGCACCTCCTCGAGGGCGGCGGCGTAGTTCTCCGCCAGCTTGTCGGCGTCGAAGCTGGTCTTGCCGATGATGAAGTGCAGGTTGGCGTGCTTGTCGACGCGGAAGTCGATCTTGCCACCCTTGATGTCGGTCACGGCCTTGGCCACGTCCGGGGTCACGGTGCCGGTCTTCGGGTTCGGCATCAGGTTGCGCGGGCCGAGGATCTTGCCCAGGCGGCCGACCTTGCCCATCATGTCCGGCGAGGCCACGGCGGCGTCGAAGTCGGTCCAGCCGCCGGAGATCCGGGCGATCAGGTCGTCGGAACCGACGACGTCGGCGCCGGCGGCCTCGGCGGCCGCGGCCTTGTCACCGGTGGCGAAGACGACCACGCGGGCGGTCTTGCCGGTGCCGTGCGGCAGGTTGACGGTGCCGCGCACCATCTGGTCGGCCTTGCGCGGGTCGACGCTCAGGCGGAAGGCGACCTCCACGGTGGCGTCGGACTTCGACGGGTTGGTCTCCTTGGCCAGGGCGATCGCCTCGGCGGGGCCGTAGACAGCGTCCCCGATCTTCTCCTGGGCGGCCTTGTATGCTTTGCTGCGCTGTGCCATCTGCGTGTTCTCCTTATGCAGTCGTGGTCTGCGGGTCGCGCGCGACCCTGCCACTGGGGGTGTGAGGGGTTCCGTCAGCCGTCGACGGTGATGCCCATGGAACGGGCGGTGCCGGCGATGATCTTGGCCGCGGCCTGGACATCGTTGGCGTTGAGGTCTTCCATCTTGGTCTGGGCGATCTCCTCGCACTGGGCCTGGGTCAGCTTGCCGACCTTGTCCGTGTGCGGGGTGGCGGAGCCCTTCTTGACGCCTGCGGCCTTCTTGATCAGCTCGGCGGCCGGCGGGGTCTTGGTGACGAAGGTGAACGAGCGGTCCTCGTACACGGTGATCTCCACCGGCACGACGTTGCCGCGCTGGGATTCCGTCGCAGCGTTGTACGCCTTGCAGAACTCCATGATGTTCACGCCGTGCTGACCGAGCGCAGGGCCGATCGGAGGTGCCGGGTTGGCGGCGCCTGCCTGGATCTGCAGCTTGATCAGGCCTGCGACCTTCTTCTTGGGGGCCATTTTCGGGTCCTTCTACTTGCGGGTTTCCCGCGGGGCACAGGAGCGTGTCCCGGGGCTGGTGGCCGCCGTGGCGCGGCAGCCGGTCCGCTCCCGCCCGGCCAAAGCAACCGTGCGGGGGCGAAGTCTGGACTGTCCTACCGGATCTTCGTGACCTGGCCGAAGGACAGGGTCACGGGGGTCTCCCGCTCGAAGATGGTCACGAGGACCACGAGCTGCTGGGATTCCACCTTGACCTCGGAGATGGTGGCCGGGAGGGTCTCGAACGGCCCGTCGTTGACGGTGACCGACTCGCCGACCTCGAAGTCGACCTCGATCGCCGGCATGGACTCCTCGGTCCCGGCCGGTGCGGGGCGGCCCTCGGCCTGCGCGGCCTTGGTGGCCTCCTGCAGGACGGAGGGCGAGATCATGTCGAAGACCTCCTGCAGGGACAGCGGCATCGGGTCATGGGCGTTGCCCACGAACCCGGTGACGCCGGGGGTGTGCCGCACGACGCCCCAGGAGGCGTCCGTCAGGTCCATGCGCACGAGCACGTAACCGGGGATGCGCACCCGGTTGACGAGCTTGCGCGTGGTGTTGCGGATCTCCACGACCTCTTCCATGGGGACTTCGATCTCATAGATGTAGTCCTCCATCTCCTGGGTCTGGATACGCGTCTCGAGGTTGGTCTTCACGCGCTTCTCGTACCCGGCGTAGGTGTGGATGACGTACCAGTCACCGGGCTGGCGGCGCAGCCGCGCGCGCAGCTCCTCGGCCGGGTCGGCCGCGGGCTCGGCGACGGCGGGGGCAGCGGCGACGGCGTCAGGCGCTTCCTCGGCGACGTCCGTGGCGGCCTCGGCGGCGGCGACGTCGGACTGGTCGTCCTCGACGGCCTCGGCGAGTTCGGCCTCGGTGTCCTCCACCTCGGCGTCCAGCGCGGGCTCCCCGGCCACGGCAGCGTCCTCGGCAGTCTGGGGCTCCTGAGACGGCTGGGCCTCTTCGGCGAGGACGGCGTCCTCAACGGCCTGCGGTTCGAGTTCCTGCTCGGACACGGGTTCCTGCTTTCTTCACGCGGTCGACGTCATTCCGGCAGGGCGCGTCCTCCGGCTGGCCAGTCAGGCGCTGCCGTCACCGAAGACGAAGGAAGCACCCGTGCCGAACACGAAGTCCAGCAGGCTGACGAGCAAGATCATCAGGATCACGAACGCGAGCACGATGCCCGTGAGCTTGACCAGTTCCTCGCGGGTCGGGGTGACGACCTTTCGCAGCTCGTCCACGACCTGGCGCAGGAACAGGCCGATCCGGCCGAAGAAACCACGCTTCCGCGGCGCATCGGGGGTCTTCTCCCCCGTGCTGTTCGCAGCTGCCTCGGTCACGCGGCCTCACTTGCTAGTCGACACTGAACTGTCCTGCCGGGGGCTCCGGATCACTCCGGACCACCCTGCGCAGGGTAGACAGGACTCGAACCTGCAACCTGCGGTTTTGGAGACCGCTGCGCTACCAATTGCGCCACTACCCTTCGGGTCCGCAACGTGACGACTCAACGGCACGGCCCGTCATGGTGCTTTTCAACACCGGGGATCCACTCTACGTCATCTTGGGGAGTGAGTCGAACCGGTAGGCTGAACGCCATGACGTCACACACTCCGCGCAGTCGTGTCTCCCAGCGCATCGGATCGATCGCCGAGTCGGCCACTCTGGCCGTTGATGCCAAGGCCAAGGCCCTCAAGGCCGCCGGGCGCCCCGTCATCGGCTTCGGTGCCGGCGAGCCGGACTTCCCCACCCCGGGGTACATCGTCGAGGCGGCCGTCGAGGCCGCTCGCGACCCGAGGAACCACCGCTACTCCCCCGCCGCCGGACTGCCCGAGCTGCGCCAGGCGATCGCGGACAAGACCCTGCGGGACTCCGGCGTGAGCCTGGAGCCGAGCCAGGTCCTGGTGACCAACGGCGGCAAGCAGGCCGTCTACAACACCTTCGCCACCCTGCTGGACCCGGGCGACGAGGTCATCGTCCCCACGCCCTTCTGGACCACGTACCCCGAGTCGATCCGGCTGGCCGGCGGCGTGCCCGTGGAGGTCTTCGCCGGCCCGGAGACCGGTTACAAGGTCTCCGTGGACCAGCTCGAGGCGGCCCTGACCGACCGCACCAAGGTGCTGCTGTTCGTCTCCCCCTCCAATCCGACCGGCGCCGTGTACTCCCCGGAGGCCACCGCCGAGATCGGCCGCTGGGCCGCCGCGCGGGGCCTGTGGGTCGTCACGGACGAGATCTACGAGCACCTGACCTACGACGGCGTCCCGTTCACCTCGATCGCCGCCGCCGTGCCGGACCTGGCCGAGCAGGTGGTCATCCTCAACGGGGTGGCCAAGACTTACGCCATGACCGGCTGGCGGGTGGGCTGGATGGCCGGGCCGAAGGACGTCATCAAGGCCGCCGCGAACCTGCAGTCCCACGCCACCTCCAACGTCGCCAACGTCTCCCAGCGCGCGGCACTGGCCGCCGTCTCCGGCCCCCTGGACGCGGTCCAGGAGATGAAGGCGGCCTTCGACCGGCGCCGCCGGGCCATGGTCGAGGCCCTGAACGCGGTGCCCGGGTTCTCCTGCCCGACGCCGGAGGGCGCCTTCTACGCCTACGTGGACGTCCGCGACGCGCTGGGGAAGACCTACCGCGACGTGACCCCGCAGACCTCCGCCGACCTGGCCGGGTTCATCCTGGACGAGGCCGAGGTGGCCGTCGTCCCGGGCGAGGCGTTCGGGCCCTCCGGGTTCCTGCGGCTGTCCTACGCCCTGGGCGACGAGGACCTCGCCGAGGGCGTCGGCCGCATCCAGAGGCTGCTCTCCGAGTAACCGCATCTGCGCCTCATGGCAGTCTTTCCTGCCGCAGGTGCGTGACGTAGGGTCGGGGTCATGACTCTGCTGCGCATCGCCGAGGCGTCCCGGTACCTGGGTGTCAGCGACGACTCCGTGCGCCGCTGGGTGTCCTCCGGACGCCTGACCGCCCACACGGACGAGGCCGGGCGGGCCGCCGTCGACGGGGTGGAGGTGGCCCGGCTGGTCCGGGAGACCACGGCACGGGCAGACGCCGGGTCGCACGGGCTGCGCGTCTCGGCCCGCAACCGGTTCACCGGGCTGGTGACCGACGTGCTCATGGACACCGTGATGGCCCAGGTGACCCTGCAGTGCGGGCCCTTCCGCGTGGTGTCGCTGATGAGTGCGGAGGCCGCACGGGACCTGGGGCTGGAACCGGGCACGCCGGCGTCCGCGGTCGTGAAGGCCACCACCGTGATCATCGACTGCGACGAGGCCTGACCGTGAGGGCCCGCCTCCCCGCGCTGCTCGTCCTGGCCGCCGCCTCGGCGCCGGTGATGACCGGCTGCGCGGGAGGCTCCGCCGCCCAGGACGTCCCCGCCCAGGACACCGCCACCGCGGACGTCACGCTGACCGTCTTCACGGCGGCCTCGCTGTCGGACGCCTTCGAGCAGATCGGCGAGGACTTCGAAGCCGAGCACCCCGGTGTGACGGTGCGGTTCAACGTCGCCGGTTCGTCCGACCTGGTCCAGCAGGTCATCGCCGGGGCGCCGGCGGACGTCTTCGCCCCGGCGGACGTGCCGACCATGGACCGGGCCGTCGGCGCCGGGGCCGTCTCCGGTACGCCCCGGCCGTTCGCCACCAACGTGCTCACGCTGGTCACGCCGCCGGACAACCCCGCGGGCATCGCGTCCCTCGCGGACGCCGCGGCCGAGGGCGTGAACCTGGTGGCCTGTGCCCCCCAGGTCCCCTGCGGCCAGGCCACGGCCGCCCTCGCCCGGGCGTCCGGTCTCGCCCTGGACCCGGTCAGCGAGGAGTCCTCCGTCACGGACGTGCTGGGCAAGGTCACCTCCGGCGAGGCCGATGCCGGGCTGGTCTACGTCACGGACGCCGCCCGGGCCGGGGAGGCGGTGCGCACCGTGGACCTGGAGCACGCCCGGTCGGCCGTGAACACCTACCCGATCGCCGCGCTGGCGGAGGCGGAGCATCCCGGGCCGGCCGACGCGTTCGTCGAGCACGTCCTGGGCGCGCAGGGTCAGGAGGTGCTCGGGCATGCCGGCTTCGGCCACCCGTGACGTCCCGGTCCGCCCCCCGCGCGCCCTGACGGTCGTCGGCGTCCTGGGCGGCGCGGCCATCCTGCTGCCCTTCGTCGCGCTCGTGGCGGGGGTGGACCTGACCCGGCTGCCCCGGCTGGTGACCTCCCCGGCGGCGCTCGATGCCCTGGGGCTGTCCCTGCGGACGTCCCTGGCGGCCACGGCCGTCTGCCTGGTCCTGGGGATCCCGCTGGCGCTGACGCTGACCCGGCTGGAGTTCCCGGGCCGCAGCGTGGCCCGCTCGCTCGTGCTGCTGCCGCTCGTGGTGCCTCCCGTGGTCGGGGGCATCGCGCTCACGGAGGCCTTCGGCCGCCGCGGACTGGTCGGAGAGCACCTGCACGTGCTGGGGATCGACATCGCGTTCACCACCGCGGCCGTCGTCATGGCCCAGGTGTTCGTCTCCCTGCCCTTCCTCGTGGTCGCGCTGGAGGGGTCGCTGCAGACCCGGGGTGATGCCCACGAGCGCACCGCCCTGTCCCTGGGCGCCTCCCCGGCGCGCACCTTCCGCACCGTCACGCTGCCGCTGATGGCCCCCGGGCTCCTCGCGGGCACGGTGCTGACCTTCGCCCGTGCACTGGGCGAGTTCGGGGCCACCATCACCTTCGCCGGCTCGATGCAGGGCACCACCCGGACCCTGCCGCTGCAGGTCTACCTGGAGCGGGAGACGGACCCCGAGGCCGCCGTCGCGCTGTCCCTGCTGCTGGTGGTGGTGGCGCTGGCCGTCATCACGCTGGCCTACGGGCGCAAGCGGGTGTCGATCTCGTGACGGGCCTCGACTGCCGCGTGGTGGTCCCCGAGCGCGAGGTGGACGTGGCGTTCACGGTCCCGCAGGGACAGACCCTGGCGCTGCTCGGGGCGAACGGCGCCGGCAAGTCCACCGTGCTGGACGCGCTGGCCGGCTGGCTGCGCCCGGAGTCCGGCCACGCGACGCTGGGCACGGAGGTCCTCTTCGACGGCGGCACGTGGGTCCCGGCCCGGCACCGCCGGGTCGGCTACCTGGCCCAGGACGCGCGGTTGTTCCCTCACCTGAGCGCCGAGGCGAACGTCGCCTACGGGCTGGAGCGGGCCGGCGTCGTGGGCCGGTCGGCGCAGCGGCGGGTGGCTCGGCAGTGGCTGGAACGGGTGGGCGTGGGCCACCTGGCGGGACGGCGTCCGCACCAGCTCTCCGGGGGCCAGGCGCAGCGCACCGCGATCGCCCGCGTCCTGGCCTCGGATCCCCTGCTGGTCCTGCTGGACGAACCGCTGTCCTCGCTGGACGCCCAGGTGGTGCCACAGGTCCGCGCCCTGCTCGCCGAGGTGCTCACCGGCCGCACGACCGTGCTGGTGACCCATCACGCGGCGGACGCCGAGGCGCTGGCCCACTCCACCCACCGGATCGCTAGAGCAGACCCCGTTCGCCCGCCCACCGGGTGAGCTCGTGGCGGTTGGACAGCTGCAGCTTGCGCAGCACGTTGGACACGTGCGTCTCCACCGTCCGCACGGAGATGAACAGCTCCCGCGCGGCCTCCTTGTACGTGTAACCGCGGGCGATGAGCCGCATGACCTCCAGCTCCCGGGCCGAGAGCAGGTCGAGCTCCTCGTCCCGCACCGCGACGTCCGCCGTCCCGAAGGCGTCCAGCACGAACCCGGCCAGCCGCGGGGAGAACACGGCGTCCCCGCCGGCCACCCGCTGCACGGCGTCCGAGACATCGGCCCCCGAGATCGTCTTGGTGACGTAGCCGCGGGCCCCGGCGCGGATGACCGCCACCACGTCCTCCGCGGCGTCCGAGACGGAGATCGCCAGGAACCGCACGCCGGGCGCCAGCTCCTGGCAGGCCGCGGCCACCTCGGCTCCCCCACCGCCGCGGCCGCCGGGCAGGTGCACGTCCAGCAGCACCACGTTTGGTCGCACCTCGTGGATGGTCCGCACCGCCGAGTCCACGTCCCCGGCCTCGCCGACCACCTGGATGGCGGACGGGTCCAGGTCCGCCTTCAGTCCCGTCCGGAAGATCGCGTGGTCGTCCACGATGACGACCCTCACTGGTACCCGGTTCATCCCTGCCGCCCTTCCTCGCCGTTCTTCCCATTCTGCGCCGGGACCGGCAGGTGCAGCCGGACCTCGGTGCCGCCGTCGCCGGTGATGATCCTCGCCGTGCCGCCGGCACGCTCCATCCGCCCGACGACCGACTCCCGGATCCCGAGACGGTCCGCCGGGATCGCGGAGAGGTCGAAACCGGGACCGCGGTCCTTGACGAAGACCTCCACGGCCTCCGGCCGGGCCTCCGCGTAGACCTGGACGGGCCCGGCATGGCGCACCCCGTTGAGCATCGCCTCGCGCGAGGCCTGCAGCACCGGGTCCAGCCAGGGACCGGTGGCCGAACCGACGGTGACCACCTCGATGGGCTGGCCGTGGTCGTCCTCGATCGCCGCGGCCAGGTCCTCGAGCCGGTCCGTCAGGGTCCCGGTGGGCCGGGAGGGATCCTGGTAGAGGTACTGGCGCAGGTCGCGCTCCTGGGCGCGGGCCAGCCGCACCACGGTGGAGGGGGTGTCCGCGTTCTTCTGGATCAGGGCGAGGGTCTGCAGCACGGAGTCGTGCAGGTGGGCGGCGATCTCGGCCCGCTCCGTCTGGACGGCCAGCGCGGAGGTCTTCGCCGTGGCGTCACGCCACGCCTTGAGCACCCAGGGGGCGGCCACCAGCACCACGCCGGCGACGATCACCCCCGCCACCAGCAGTCCCAGCCACAACTCGTCCGTGCCCACGAAACCGGCCGCGAGCGCCAGCACGCCGGCCATCACCAGCAGCAGTCCGAGGGCGAGTGAGCTGATCCGCCCGGTCCGGGCCGCCCTCCCAGCGTCCCGCAGCGTGTCCAGTTGCAGCCAGGCCAGGGCGATGCCCAGCAGCACGACGGCCACCGGCCCGATCAGGCCCCAGTTCATCCGGATGCCGGCCCCCAGCTGCAGGGCGAGGACGGCGGCCACGCCCAGCAGCACGACCCCGAAGATCACCTGCCAGCCCTGGCCCAGGACGCCGCCCAGGCGGACGGGGGCCTCCCGGACCTGCTCCGCGGCACCGCGGACCGGGTCGCCGGCGGTGAGCACGGCCTCGTGCTCGTCCGGGACGAAGATCCACAGCCAGGCGTAGAAGACCACCCCGACCCCGCTGAGCAGGGTCAGGGCCACGACGCCGGCCCGCACCCACCCGGTGGGCAGGCCGAGGTACCGGGCCAGCCCGGCGCAGACGCCGGCGACGACCCGGCCCTCGGCCGGACGCGTGAGGACACTGTGCATGGCCTCCATCCTGCCCCAGTACGGGGCGCCCGCGGACCGTCCTCCGGGGGTTCTCCGGGTCGGATCAGGGGCTTTCCGGATACCGGGCCGGGATGCGCGCGGCGACGATGGAACCATGAACGAGAACCCCGCCTCCGGCTTCTACGCCTGGATCCACTCCCTGCGCACCGTCCGCAGTCCCCAGCGCTGGCTGGGCGGCGTGGTCGCCGGCATCGCCGACCGCATCGGACTGGACCACACGCTGGCCCGGGCCCTGTTCGTGGTGCTGACCCTGCTGACCGCGGGGCTGACCGTGCTGGCCTACGGACTGGCGTGGATGGTCCTGCCCGAACCGGACGGGCGGATCCACGCCCGGGAGGCCGGCCAGGGCCGGTGGACCTCCGGCATGACCGGGGGCCTGGTCCTGGCGATCCTCGGCGCGGTGGGCCTGTTCACCCCGCCCTACGGACCCGACGGCGGCTGGTGGGACGTCGGCGGGCTCCTCGGCCTGGCGGTGATCGGCCTGTTCATCTGGCTCGTCGCGTCCCGGTCCGGCCCCCGCGCGCTGCCCCCGGGCCCCGCAGGCGCTGCGTCCGGGGCCCCGTCCGCGGCCGTGAACGAGCCCGTCTTCCTCGCCCCCTCCGACACGGCGTGGTACGCCAGCGGGCCCCAGCCCCCCTCACCCGGCCCCACCTCCCCCATCTCCTCCCCCGCCGACCGCGCCTCCGAAGGACGTGACCCCATGACCGCTCCCTCTGCCCACTACCAGGCTCCCTACCCCCCTCCGGCCCCCGCCGCGCCGCAACCGGCCATGGTCGACCGCACCCCGCCGTCGCTGGCCGGTTCCACCCAGCTGCTGGTCATCGGGGTCGCCGTCCTGGCCGGGGCCGCCGTCGCCGCCCTGAAGTACCTCGGTGTCTTCACCGCCGGCTGGGGCGTGATCTGGGCCGCCAGCCTGGCCACGGCCCTCGGCGTGATGGCCGTCGGCCTCATCGTCGGGGCGATCCTCGGCCGCGGCGGGGGCGGGCTGACCGTCACCACGGCCCTCCTGGTGGTCCCCGTCCTGCTGGCCACGGGCGGGACGTTCGTCCGCGGCGACTGGAACGGCGCGTGGGACTCCACGTGGGACGGCACCGTCCAGGGCGACAGCAGGACCGGGTACGACCTGAGTTTCGGCTCCGGCGTGATCGACCTGACCGGCGAGCCCGGCAGCACCGATCCGGGCGCGGACCCGATCCGCCTGGACGTGTCCTTCTCCGAGGCCGAGCTGATCGTGCCGCACGACGTGGACGTCTACCTCACCGTGGACAACGCCTTCAGCTCCGTGAACTCGGAGCCCACCGTGGCCGGCGACGCCCGCGTCCAGGTCGTGGACGCCCCCACCGACCGCCGGCTGGAGATCGACGCCGACCTGGCCTTCTCCACGCTGACCGTCCGGGTGGATGATCCGACCACCACACCCACCGAGCAGGAGTGAACACCATGACCACCCACGACCCGTACCCCCACGACCCGTACCCCCACGCACCGCAGGCCCAGGACGCGGAGGCCCAGGCCCTCGAGGACGAGATCACCCGCGGCACCCTCCGCGACCGCCACCGGGACCACGAGTTCGACGGGACCTCCGGTCGCGGCTCGACGGCCGCCGTCGGGACCCGGACAGCGCCCGAGGGCATCCGCACCGGCACCCTGGTGTGGGGCATCATCGCCCTGCTGGTGGCCCTGTGGTCCCTGTCCGCGACCGTGCTGGACTGGGACGTCGACCCGGCCCTGGTGCTGATCTGCCTGGCCGCGCTCGGCGGCCTGGTGCTCGTGGCCGGCGGCATCGCCGGCGCCACCCGGAAGGGGCACTGACCGTGGACGCCTTCTACCGCACCCTGCGCTCCATCCCCTACCGCCGCGGCCCGCGCCGCTGGGTCGCCGGCATCTGCGGGGGCCTGTCCGCGAAGTTCGGCTGGGACCCCACGCTGGTGCGGATCGTGGTCCTGCTGAGCTTCCTGCTGCCGTTCATCGGCGTCGGCACCTACCTGGTGGCGTGGCTCCTGCTGCCCTGGCAGGACGGGTCCATCCCGCTGGAGCGGGTCCTGCCCGGTCACCACTCGCGATAGCCTTCGATCAGGACCACCCGATCCAGCCTGTCGAAAGGACCTCCAGCATGCGCGTCGGCCTCCTGACCAGCGGCGGGGACTGCCCCGGACTCAACGCGGTCATCCGCTCCGCCGTCCTGCACGGCATCAAGACCTACGACTACGAGCTCGTGGGCATCCGGGACGGCTGGCGCGGACTGATCGAGGGCGACGTGGAGGACCTGCCCCGCCAGCGGGTCCGCGGCCTGGCCCGCACCGGCGGGACCATCCTGGGCACCTCGCGGACGCACCCCTACAACCACCCACGGGGCGGCCCGGAGAACATCAAGGCCCAGATGGCCCGGCTGGGGCTGGACGCCGTGGTGGCGATCGGCGGCGAGGGGACCCTGGCCGGGGCGAAACGGCTGTCCGACGACGGCGTCCCGCTGGTCGGGGTGCCCAAGACCATCGACAACGACCTCCAGGCCACCGACTACACCTTCGGCTTCGACACCGCCGTCTCGATCGCCACCGACGCCATGGACCGGCTCCGCACCACGGGCGAGTCCCACCACCGGTGCATGGTGGCCGAGGTGATGGGCCGGCACGTCGGCTGGATCGCCCTGCACTCGGGCATGTCCGCCGGTGCGCACGCAATCCTCATCCCGGAGCAGCGCACCTCCATGGAGCAGGTGTGCGACTGGGTCCGCCAGGTGCACGAACGGGGGCGGTCACCGCTCGTGGTCGTCGCCGAGGGCTTCGTCCCCGAGGGCCACGACGACCCGCTGGCCGAGGCCGGGGCGGACGCCTCCGGCCGGCCGCGACTGGGCGGGATCGGCGAGTGGGTGACGCACCGGATCGAGGACATGACCGGGATCGAGACCCGCAACACCGTGCTGGGCCACATCCAGCGCGGCGGTGCGCCCACCGGCTTCGACCGCGTGCTGGCCACCCGCTTCGGCATGGGGGCCATCGACCTCGTCGCCGACGGCGAGTACGGGAAGATGGTCGCCCTGGACGGCACCGAGATCGTCCGGGTGGAGCTCGCAGCCGCCCTGGACGGGCTCAAGGAGGTCCCGCAGCACCGCTACGACGAGGCGAAGGTGCTGTTCGGGCGTTAGCCTTCAAGGATGCCCGTCAACAGCCACACCCGCCAGATCATCGAGCTGGCCTGGTCCCGGATCCTGGGACTGCCCGACGGCTCGATCACCGAGGCCGCCGGGTCTCCCCCGGGCTCCCGGCGGATCGAGGTGGCCACGGACTCCGGCGCGCAGGACGGCGCGGACGAGCAGATCGCCACCTTCGTCCGCCTCTACCAGACCTCCGTGCTCTACGGTCCCCGCTGGCTGCTGGACGCCGCCCGGGACGTGGACGACGAGGTCCTGGCCCTGGAGTCCACGATGATCCGCCTCGGCGCCGGACACGCCGCCCGCTCCCTGGGCGAGTCGGCGCTCTACTACGCGGAGGACGTCCCGGAGATCGAGCGCTCCGGATCCGTGGCCGTGTCCTACGAGGCGGCCGACGCCGCCGCGCTCGAGGCGCTGTGCCCCGCGGACGACGTCACCGAGGTGGGGCTGTCCGGTCTGGACGCCACCTTCACCCTGGTTCCCGACGACGGCTCGGGCACCCCGACCGGCGACCCGGTTGCGGGGGCCGGGTACGAGGAATGGCAGGGGCTGATCGGCCACCTGGGCGTGCTGGTGCGCCCCGACGTGCGCCGGATGGGCCTGGGCGCCTACGCCGCGGCGATCGCCATGGAGGAGGCCTTCACCGAGGGGCTCGTGCCGCAGTGGCGGGCCGCGCTGGGCAACACCGCCTCGCAGCACCTGGCCGGCACCCTCGGCTTCGAGCTGGCCGGGTCACAGACGACGGTGCTGTTCACCCA
>NZ_DAOMPX010000009.1:23242-81868 GCF_035445025.1 Citricoccus sp.
GCCGACCCGCCTACCGGGTGCCGCGGCGCACGAAGCCGGTGGCCCGGCCGACGGCCTTGCCGGCCTGGGGCGAGACGACGACCTCCTGGGCGGCCGCGGTGAAGGACCAGCCGTCCTCGGCGTTGCCCTCCCGCACGAGCAGCTCGGCCTCGGGGTCGGTGTTGCGCTTGAGGATGGCCAGCGCGATCGGGCCCATCTCGTGGTGCTGGGCGGCCGAGGTGAGCGTGCCCACGGACCGGGCGGTGCCGGCCTCGGCGGTCCCGGACTCCGGGCGCACGACCACGTCCGCACCGGGCTCCGGCAGGGTGTGGCCCGAGCCGTCGAGCTGCAGGAACGCCAGGCGGCGCGGCGGGTGGCCGAGGTTGTGGACCCGGGCGATCGTCTCCTGACCCTTGTAACAGCCCTTGTTCAGGTGGACCGCCGTGCGCACGAGGTCCACCTCGTGCGGGATGGTGCGGTCATCGGTGTCCACCCCGTGGCGGGGCCGCAGCGCCGCGATGCGCAACCCCTCGGCGGCGAGCACGCCGGCCAGGGTGAAGCCCTCGGGCAGGGCACCGAGCTCGGAGACGGGCACGAGGTACTCGGACCAGGACCAGTCCGCGGCCGGGTGCCGAGCCGGGTCGGGGTCCACGGTGTACGGGAAGCCGCCCTCGCCGATGGCCGGCCAGGGATCGCGCCACCGGACGACGTCGTCCCGCTCGTCCCACGCCGGCACGTCACCGGTGGTGCCGATCACCGCGATCTCGCCGGTCCGGTCCGCGATCTCCACGCGGGAGGCGAACTTCATCCTGGTCAGCCAGTCGGCCAGCCCCAGGTTCTCCCCCGGTTCCACGGTGAGCCAGGTGGTGGCGCCGTCGTCCACGAGGTGGCAGTCGAACTCGATGCGGCCCTGGACGTCCAGGAACAGCGTCTCCGTGGAGGTCCCGGGCTCCACCCCCCGGTCCAGCCGCTGGCTGGTCAGCACGTGCAGCCAGGTCAGCCGCTCCGGGCCGGAGACCGTGACCACGCCGCGGTGGGACAGGTCCACCACCGCGGTGCCGGCGGCCAGCGCGCGCTGCTCGGCCACCGGCTGGCCGTAGTGCGCGGCCACCGGGGTGTCGGGACCGGTGCCGGCCACCGCGCCGTGGACGGCGTCCGGACCGGACAGCAGGGGCGAGGTGTAGGTCATCGGGGCAGTCTTCCCTGGGTGCGGTCGGGCATCCGGTCGAGGATGGCCGAGGCGTGCGGGTGCTCCTCGCCGCCGGCCGTGGCGTCCCAGCGCCAGAACAGCTGGCCGTTGACGAGCCCGAGGATCCGGGAACCGCCCTCGTAGGGCCCGGCGGCGGAGCCGCGCAGCACGGAGTCCGTGCGCAATTGGACCTGGGGGCCCTTGATGACGCCGTAGTACAGCTCCGTCAGGGACCCGGGGTGGGTGATCTGCGCCGTGATGGGGAAGCTGTCGTCCTGGCGCCGGTACGTCTCGACGTCCTCGGCGGACCGCAGGGTCGGCACCACGTCACCCGGGGACATCCCGGGTCCGGGATCACCGTCGCGGCGTTCCCGGTCGAGTGCCCAGAACCCGGACTCCACGGTCAGCGGGCGCAGCAGCGTGCCGTCCTCCTCGCAGAGCCACGACTCGGCGCGGTACTCCAGGAAGGGCAGCTGGTGGTCCGTGAAGTCGACCCGCTGGTAGAAGATCTCGCTGTCGCTGTCCCCGGCTCCCAGCCGGCCCTGTCCCTCCCAGGAGCCGATGAGCCAGGACAGCGGAGCGAGCTCCGGCGTCAGGTCGAAGGGCAGTTCAGTGGGCACGGGGAAGGATCAGCGCTGGCCCTTGTACAGGCCCGAGACCACGAGGACGGCGAACGCCGCCATGGCCAGGCCCGCGATGACGAGCAGGACGGTGAAGAAGACCTCAAGTGCAAGAATCGACATGCGGACATCCTACTCCAGCCGGGTTCCCTCGGCGTCCCGGCCTGCAACGTGACGACCATGCCGGACCTTGTCCAGCCAGTCCGCCACGAACTCGTCGGCCGGGTAGGTGTCCAGGTCCCCCTGCAGGGCCTGCAGCACCTGGTCCCCGGACTCGGCGTCCGGCACGTCGATGCGCAGCATCTCCTCGCCGTCGCGCTTGCGGCGCACCACCACGGAGGCCCCGACCACCCCGGCCCCGTAGCCGCCGAGGACCTGGGTCAGCACCCCGCCGACGAAGCGGAAGACCCGCTCCACCGGGTCGTCGCCACCCTCCTCGAGGTCCACCGAGTACAGCTCGTTGGCCATCGGTCCGGTCTCGTTCGTCATCACGTGCCTCCTTCCGCCGGTCAGCCCGGCATGATCCTGATCACAAAGTACGCGAGCAGCCCGGCCAGGGCCACGGGCGCCACTCCCAGCGCGACGGCGGCCCGGTTGCCCACGGGACGCCCCCGTCCACCGTCCGGCGCGGTGTGCCCGCCGAGCACCGATCCCAGCGCACCGAGCACGCCGGCCGTCACGGCCGCCGGCGGGTACAGCCCGGGCAGCACGAGCGCGAGCGCGAGGGGGGCGAGTCCGGCCAGCAGCACCGCGAGCAGCGCGTCCCAGGGCCCGGGCAACCGGGCCATCCCGGCCACGGCGGCGAGCGCGAGCGAGACGGCCAGGGAGAGGGTGAGGGCGCCGGCGTCGTGCCGGGCGACCGCGGTCCAGCCGGCGACGGCGCACACGACCACCACGCCGGCCACCGTCCCGGCCGTGGACTCCAGCCGCTGGGGGCGGCCGTGGCCGCGGAACAACTGGACCAGGAAGGCGGCCACCGTGCCCAGGGCCAGGCAGATGGCGACCGGCTCGATCAGCGATCCGCCGAAGGACCGGCGGGGGTCACCGGCCTCGGGGACCGGCCAGAGGGCCACGGCCCAGGTGGCGGCCAGTCCGGAGGCCAGCAGCACGGCGGTCAGGGAGCGGCGGGCCGGGGCGCCGAGCAGCTGGGGCCAGCCGAGCGCCACGGCGACCACCAGCACGGACCCGGTGACGGCCGCGGCCCACGCGCCCAGCGCGCCGACGCCCACGAGCAGGGCGGCGACCACGGCGGTGACCGCCAGCAGGGGATGCTTCACCCTTCCATCCTGCCATCGCCGCACCCGACCTCGCCGCTGCCTGCCCCGCGCTTCCCTATACTGACGTGCGAACCTGCTTCAGACGTCGAGGAGGCCAGATGGCCCGGTTGCTCCTGCTGAGCGGCTCGACCGCGCCGGTCCTGGAGGCCCTGGCGTTCCTCGACCACCGCGTCACGGTGGCTCCGCCGCGCGCCGAGTCACTGCTGCGCTCCCCGGAGACCGACGTCGTGCTGGTGGACGCCCGCCGTGACCTGGCCGGGGCCCGCGGGCTGTGCCAGGTGATCCGCACGTCCTCCCCCTCCATGCCCGTGGTGCCGATCCTGACCGAGGGCGGACTGGCCGCCCTCTCCCCCGGGTGGGGTACGACCGACTTCCTGCTGGACACCGCCGGTCCCGCCGAGGTGTCGGCGCGGTTGCGGCTGTCCGTCGCCCGGGCCGCCGAGGACGCCGGGGCCACCGGACCGGGTGCCGAGGCGCCCATCCGCGCCTCGGGCGTCAGCGTGGACGCGGCCAGCTACACCGCGAAGGTCCACGGCGAGCCGTTGAACCTCACGTTCAAGGAGTTCGAGCTCCTCAAGCACCTCGTCCAGCACCCGGGCCGGGTCTTCACCCGCGAGCAGCTGCTGCACGAGGTATGGGGCTACGACTACTTCGGCGGCACCCGCACCGTGGACGTGCACGTGCGGCGGCTGCGGGCCAAGCTGGGCCCCGACCAGGAGCAGCTGATCGGCACCGTCCGCAACGTCGGTTACCGGTTCGTGCCCCGAGAGAGCGAGCCCGGTCAGGGCCCCAACGGCTAGTGTTGGGCCATGAACCGCACTGACCCGACCCCCGAAGCCCCCGAGGCCCCGGCACTGACCGTCAGTGCCGGCCGCCTGGACCCCCGGGCCCTGCACGACCTGCGTGCCCTGGCCGACGCGGCCGAGGCCGCGGACGGCAATCCCCCCTTCTCGGACCAGACCTGGGTGGAACTGCGCACCACCGACGACCCGGAGCGGGTCCGCACCGTGACGGCCTGGCTGGACCACTCCCCCGGGCGGGAGGGGGAACTGGCCGGTGCCGCCGTCGCGATCTCGGCCGACCAGGGCCCGGGGGTGCTGGAACTGGTGGTGCACCCGAACTGCCGCGGCCAGGGGGTGGCCACCGCGATGGCCACCGAGCTCTCCGACCTGCTGGACCGTGAGCCGCTGCAGGCCTGGGCGCACGGCAACCACGCCGCCGCCGCCCGGTTGGCCGAGCAGTTCGGCTACACCCCGGTGCGCGAGCTGCTGCGCCTGCGCCTGACCCACCAGTCGGACGCCGACGCCGCGGCGTGGAACGAGGACCTCCCCGAGGGCGTGACCGTCCGGTCCTTCGTGCCCGGTGACGACGACGCCGCCTGGCTCGCGGCGAACGCCGCGGCCTTCGCCGACCACGCCGAACAGGGCGCGATGGACCAGACGGACCTCGACGCCCGGAAGGCCGAGGCCTGGTTCGACCCCGAGGGGTTCCTGCTCGCCGTGGACGCCGACGGGTCCCTGCTCGGCTATCACTGGACGAAGATCCACCCCGGTGCCGACGGGCACCCGCCGCTCGGTGAGGTCTACGTGATCGGCGTGGTCCCGGCCGCGCAGGGACGCGGCCTGGGGCGGTTGCTGACCGTGCTCGGCATCCGGTACCTGCAGCGCCGGGGCGTGGACGCGGTGATGCTGTACGTGGACGCGGACAACGCGTCGGCCGTGCAGCTGTACCGCAAGCTCGGCTTCACCCGCTGGGACACCGATGTGATGTACGCCCGGTCATCCTGACGTCGACCCGCGGTCACCCGATGTTCACCTCCCGGTAGGATCACGAGAATGCCCAGCACCGCTGCCCGCTCCACCGCCTCGTTCCACGATCCCGAGCCCACCGCGGAGATCCTGGCCGCCGGGGTGCTGCCGTGGCGGGTCAACGGCCGGGGCCTCGAGGTGCTGCTGATCCACCGGCCGGACTACGACGACTGGTCCTGGCCCAAGGGCAAGCTCGACGACGGCGAGACCCTGCCGGAGTGCGCCGTGCGCGAGGTGCGGGAGGAGATCGGGCTGGACGTGGAGCTCGGCCTGCCGCTGCCGTCCACCCACTACACGGTCAACGGGGGCACGCCCAAGGAGGTCTGGTACTGGGCCGTCGAGGTCGCGCGCCAGAGCCCCCAGGTGGACGGCAAGGAGGTGGACCGCGTCGAGTGGGTGAGCGCCGAGCAGGCCCTCGAGCAGCTCACCAACGCCTCCGACGTCGAACCCCTCACGGTGCTGATCGCCGCGCACCGGGAGCGCACGCTGCGCACCGTCCCGTTCATCGTGCTGCGGCACGCCAAGGCCAAGCCCCGCTCCTCGTGGTCCCGCGCCGAGGGGGCCCGGCCGCTGGCCCCCACCGGCCAGCGCCAGGCGCTGGCCGTGCGCCGGCTGCTGGGCGTGTGGGCTCCCCGCAAGATCATCACCTCCCCCTGGCGGCGCTGCGTGGAGACGGTGACCCCGTACGTCAAGGACACCGGCCGGGGACTGAAGGAGAACGGCGCGTTCACCGAGAAGGCCGTGAAGTCCAAGCCCAAGCGGACCGGCAAGGAGGTCGACTCACTGCTGGCCAAGGTGCGCGCGAGCGTGCTGTGCACGCACCGGCCCGTGCTGCCCGTGGTCCTGGACGCGCTCACCGGCCGGGCCGCCCGGGAGGGCCGGGACGCCGTGCTGGCCGCCCTGCCCCGCAAGGACCCCTACCTCAAGCCCGGCGGCATGATCGTGGCCCAGCGGGCCGTGGACGCCGGCGGGCGGATCGTCTCGCTGGAGGTCTACGACGTCTGGGACGACTGACGTAGGGTCATCCCATGAGCAGCCAGGACACCCCCAAGATCGTCCATGACGACCTGCGCGTCGTGCGCGACCCGGACCGGGGCCGGATCGAGTTGTGGCAGAAGGAACAGTTCATCGGCTTCCTCGGCTACACCGAGCAGACCGTGGACGACCAGACCGTGGTCGTCCTGCAGCACACCATCATCGACGAGGCCTTCGGCCGCCGCGGGTACGCCCGTGCCCTGGTGACGATCGTGCTGGAGCGGCTCAAGGCGGAGGGCTTCCTGATCGTGCCGGAGTGCAGCTACGTGCAGGACTACCTGCGGCGGTACCCGGAATACCAGCCGATGGTCTACGAGGGTCAGCTGCAGGACTGACGTCCGCCGACCCCCAGACCGCGCCGTAGACTGCTGGGGTGAGCATTCCCACCCCCTACGAGGACCTCCTGGCCGATGTCCTGGCCCACGGGACCGTCAAGGAGGACCGCACCGGCACGGGCACGTACAGCGTGTTCGGCCGCCAGCTGCGTTACGACCTCGGTGAGTCCTTCCCGCTGATCACCACCAAGCGGGTGCACTTCCGGTCCGTGGCCCTGGAACTGCTGTGGTTCCTGCGCGGAGAGTCGAACGTGCGCTGGCTGCAGGAGCGCGGCGTGAGCATCTGGGACGAGTGGGCGGACGCGGACGGTGAGCTCGGCCCGGTCTACGGGGTGCAGTGGCGCTCCTGGCCGGCCCCGGACGGCGGGCAGATCGACCAGATCGCCCGCGTCGTGGAGTCCCTGCGCACCCATCCGGACTCGCGCCGGCACATCGTCACCGCGTGGAACCCGGCCGAGGTGGAGAAGATGGCCCTGCCGCCGTGCCACGCCCTGTTCCAGTTCTACGTGGCGGACGGCCGGCTCTCCTGCCAGCTGTACCAGCGCTCGGCCGACCTGTTCCTCGGCGTGCCGTTCAACATCGCCTCCTACGCCCTGCTGACCGTCATGATGGCCCGGCAGACGGGCCTGGAGCCCGGCGAGTTCGTCTGGACCGGCGGGGACTGCCACATCTACTCCAACCACGTGGACCAGGTGCGCGAGCAGCTGGCCCGCACCCCCTACCCGTACCCGCGGCTGCGCCTGAACCGGCAGCCGGAGGACATCTTCTCCTACGCGTACGAGGACTTCGAGCTGGTCGACTACCAGCACCACCCGACGATCAAGGCCCCCATTGCCGTCTGACGAACACCCCGGCCAGCACACCCCGTCCCGGATCGGCATGATCTGGGCCCAGACCCCCGACCGGGTGATCGGAGCCGACGGCGACATGCCGTGGCACGTGCCCGAGGACCTGAACCGCTTCAAGGAGCTCACCCACGGCCACCCCGTGATCATGGGCCGCAAGACCTGGGACTCCTTCCCCGCGAAGTACCGGCCGTTGCCGGGACGGACCAACATCGTGGTCTCCCGGCGTCAGGCCACCGCGAGCCGGATGCGGGACGCCGGCGCCGTCGTCGTGCCCGGTTTCCAGGAGGCCCTCGAGGCCGCGCACGAGGCCGACGGGCTGGACCTCATCTGGGTGATCGGCGGGGCCACGCTCTTCGAGCAGGCCCTGGACGTGGCCACCCTGGCCGAGATCACCCTGATCGACACCGACGCCGAGGGTGACACCTTCGCCCCCGAGCTGGACGCCCGGTGGACCCGGACCGCCGTGGACCCGGCCACCGGGGCGCACCGGTCCCGCACCGGTCCGGCCTACCGCTACGAACGATGGGAACGACAGGACCGACCATGAGCCTGCTGCTGAACAAGACCACCCTGACGTTCATCGCCTTCGTCGCCTGCCCCGTGCTCGGCCTGGTGACCGCCGTGATGGGACTGATCATGATCCTCTCCGGCGACGTGATCCCCGGCGTCGTCTTCCTGGTGGTGCTCACCCAGGTGTTCGTTGTCGGCGGGATCTGGGCGACGAGGAAACGTAGCTCACTGCTGGAGGACGGGTCCGGCCAGTAGACTGCGGGCATGGTTTCCCCCGAGTCGACCGAAACGGCCCCCTCTGTCCTGACCTCCGACACCGCCGGCACCCCCACCGTGGGGCTGATCGGCTGGCGCGGCATGGTCGGTTCCGTCCTCATGCAGCGCATGGAGGAGGAGGGTGACTTCAGCCGTGTCAACCCCGTGTTCTTCTCCACGTCCTCGGCCGGGCGCCCCGCGCCGGTGTACCAGGGCATGGACGGTGACGCCGGCGTCCTGCAGGACGCCTATGACATCGACCTGCTCGCCAAGCTGCCCGTCATCCTGACCACCCAGGGCGGGGACTACACCTCCGAGGTCTACCCGAAGCTGCGGGCCGCCGGCTGGGACGGGATCTGGATCGACGCCGCCTCCACCCTGCGCATGCAGGACTCCTCCATCATCGTGCTGGACCCGGTCAACCGCGGCGTGATCGACGCCGGCCTGTCCAGCGGCATCAAGGAGTTCGTGGGCGGCAACTGCACCGTCTCCTGCATGCTCATGGGCCTGGGCGGACTGTTCAAGGCCGGTCTCGTCGAGTGGGGCACCGCCATGACCTACCAGGCGGCCTCCGGAGGCGGCGCCCGCCACATGCGCGAACTGCTGACCCAGTTCGGCACCCTGAACTCGGTGGTCTCCTCGGAACTGGCCGACCCGGCCTCGGCGATCCTGGAGATCGACCGCAAGGTCCTGGCCGCCCAGCGCGACGGCACCCTGGACGCCTCCCAGTTCGGCGTCCCTCTGGCCGGGTCCCTGATCCCGTGGATCGACAAGGACCTGGGCAACGGCATGTCCAAGGAGGAGTGGAAGGCCGGGGCCGAGACCAACAAGATCCTGCGGACCCAGACCCGGATCCCCTTCGACTCCCTCTGCGTGCGCATCGGCACCCTGCGCTCCCACTCCCAGGCCCTCACCCTGAAGCTGACCCAGGACGTGCCGCTGGACGAGATCGAGCAGATCATCGCCGGTGACAACGAGTGGGTCTCCGTGGTGCCGAACACCAAGGACGCCTCCGTGGAACAGCTGACCCCGATCGCCGCCTCGGGGTCCATGGACATCCCCGTGGGCCGGCTGCGCAAGCTGGACATGGGCCCGGAGTACCTCTCCGCGTTCACCGTGGGCGACCAGCTGCTGTGGGGCGCCGCCGAGCCGGTGCGCCGCATGCTGATGATCGCCACCGGGAACCTCTAGGACACGGCCCCCTCCCCCACCGACCGACGGCGGCGGGCACCCCCGCCGTCGTCGTCCCGGACCGGAAACGTGCCGGAGCCGGGCCCGGACTAGATCGAGGAGGACACGTCCCAGAGGTTGATGGTGGACTCCCGTCCGGCCACCCGGTCGATGCGGTCCAGTTCGGCGTCCGTGAAGACGGTGTTCGCCAGCGCGCCGAGGTTCTCGTCCAGCTGCGCCGTGGAGGAGGCCCCGAGCAGCACGGAGCTCACCCCGCCCTCGCGGAGCAGCCAGGCGATGGCCAGCTGGGCCAGGGTCTGGCCGCGCTCGGCGGCCAGACCGGCCAGGGCGCGCACCGTGGCCAGGTTCTCCTCGGTGACGTGACCGGCCAGGGAACCGCGGCCGCCGCTGGGCACGGCACCGGCGTCGTCCAGGTACTTGTCCGTCAGCAGCCCCTGGGCGAGCGGGGTGAAGGCGATCGAGCCCATGCCCTCCCGCGCCAGGGTGTCCAGCAGCGCGTCCTCCACCCAGCGGTTCAGCAGCGAGTAGGCGGGCTGGTGGATGACCAGCGGGGTCCCGAGCTGCCGGGCGACGGCGGCGGCCTGGCGGGTGCGCTCCGCCGAGTACGAGGAGATGCCCACGTAGAGGGCCTTGCCCTGCCGCACGAGGGTGTCCAGGGCGCCGACGGTCTCCTCCACCGGGGTGTGCGGATCCGCGCGGTGCGAGTAGAAGATGTCCACGTACTCCAGGCCCATCCGCTCCAGCGACTCCTCCGCCGAGGCGATGAGGTACTTGCGCGACCCCAGGTTCCCGTACGGCCCGGGCCACATGTCCCAGCCGGCCTTGGACGAGACGATGACCTCGTGCCGGTACGGGGCGAGGTCGCGGCGCATCATCCGCCCGAAGTTCTCCTCCGCGGCGCCGTAGGGCGGACCGTAGTTGTTCGCCAGGTCGAAGTGCGTGATGCCGTGGTCGAAGGCGTGGCGCAGGATCTGCCGCTGGACGTCGAAGGGCCGGTTGTCCCCGAAGTTCCACCACAGTCCCAGGCTGATCGGGGGCAGGTGCAGGCCGCTGGTGCCCACGCGGCGGTACTCCGTGGAGGAGTACCGCTCCGGAGCCGCCACGTAGGGACGGTGACTGTCCGGGATCACAGCGCGCACCCCACCAGCACCGGCTCGGGGTGCAGCCGCACGCCCCAGGCCCGTTCGACGCCGTCCCGCACCGTGCGCGCGACCGCCAGCAGGTCCTCGGTGGAGGCCTCCCCCCGGTTCGTCACGGCCAGCGTGTGCTTGGTGGACAACGACGCGCGGCCGTTCGCCAGGTGCCGCTCCGCCTCCCCCAGCCCGTAGCCCCTGCCGAAGCCGGCGTGCTCGATCAGCCAGGCGGCCGAGAGCTTGACCCGGCCCGGTCCCGCGCCGAATGCCGGAGCGCCCTCCGGCAACCGGGCCCGGACGGCGTCCGGGACGACGGGGTTGGTGAAGAACGACCCGGTGGACCAGGTGTCGTGGTCGGCCGGGTCCAGGACCATGCCCTTGCCCGCGCGGAGGGACAGCACCTCCTGGCGCACGAGGGCCAGGGGCGCCGTCTCCCCCTCCCGCACGCCCAGGGCCCGGGCCAACTGGGCGTAGCGGACCGGGGCGGCGGTTCCCGCGCTCCGGAGCCTGAAGTCCACGGAGAGCACGATCCAGCGCGGGGTGGTCGCCTCCGGATCCTCCAGCAGGGACCTCTTGATCACCGAGTCCCGGTAGCCGAAGCCGAGGTCGGCGTTGGCCAGTTCGACGACCCGGCCGGCCTGCCGGTCCCAGGCGCGGACCGAGACCAGGGCCTGGGAGACGTCCGCCCCGTAGGCGCCCACGTTCTGCACGGGCGTGGCCCCGGCGGACCCGGGGATGCCGGAGAGCGCCTCGAGCCCGGACAGGCCGTGCCCGACGGTCCAGGCCACCGCCCTGTCCCAGTCCTGTCCGGCGGCCATCCGCACGGTGTCGGCCGAGCGCTGCTCGATGCCGGCGAACGCGAGCTGGACCACGGTGCCGGGGAAGCCGGCGTCGGCCATCAGGGTGTTGGAGCCGCCGCCGAGCACGAGCAGCGGGCTCCCGGACTCGTCGGCCAGGCGGATCGCCGAGATGGCGGCGGCCTCGGAGGTGGCGGTGACCCAGTGGTCGGCGGGCCCGCCCACGCGGCTGGTGGTGTGGTCCGCCAGCCTCACGGCTGGTCCACCCGGACCACGGCCTGCGCCTTGGTCAGCACCCGCGCGCCGTCGTTGCCGGGGTCGGTGACGGTCAGGTCGATCCGGGCCGTGCCGGCCTCCGCGTCCACGGCCCCGACCTTGCCGGTGACCTCCAGGGTGGCCCCGCCGTCCTCGGGGACGGGGACCATCTGGGTGAAGCGCGTCTGGTAGTCGAGGATCCGGCCGGGGTCCCCGCACCAGTCGGTGACGAGCTGCACCGCCGCCCCCATGGTCAGCATGCCGTGGGCGATCACGCCGGGCAGCTCCACGGAGCGGGCGGTCGACTCGGACCAGTGGATCGGGTTGAAGTCCCCGGAGGCACCGGCGTAGCGGACCAGGTCCGCGCGGTCGAGGCGGATGGTGGTCGAGCCGATCGAGTCGCCCTTCTGCATGCTCATTCCTCTCCGCGGACCAGCAGGGTGGACCGCACGGTGCTGACCGGTTCCCCGGCCGTGGTGGCGATGTCCGCGCGCGTGGTGACCATCGAGTGCCCGCCCAGGGACTTGACCGTCTCCACGGTGGCGGTGGCGACCAGTTCGTCACCGGCCACGATCGGCCGGTGGTGGGTGAAGCGCTCGTCCGCGTGGACCACCCGGGAGAAGTCGATGCCGGAGTCCGGGTCCTGGACGACGGCCTGCTCTGCGCGCTGGGCCAGGACCACCGCGAAGGTGGGCGGGGCCACCAGGTCCGCGTGGCCGAGCGCGCGGGCCGCCTCGAGGTCGGAGTGGGCCGGGTGACCGGCCTTGACGGCCGCGGCGAACTCGCGGATCTTCTCCCGCCCCACGGCGTAGGGCTGGGTCGGCGGATAGCTCCGCCCCTGCAGGTCCGGGTTCACGCTCACGGGTCGGTCCTCCTGGTGACGGGGTGGTCGGCGGCCGCTGTCCAGACTACCCGCGCCCGGACACGACGTGACGCCACCCCCCCGAGGGGGATGGCGTCACGTACTCGTGCCGGAAGGGGTCAGCCGAACGCGTGGTAGCGCTGCATGAAGGCCGAGATCTCCCCGCGGGTGATCGGATCGGACTGGTTGAAGTTGCCCTGGGTGTCCCCGACGGTGATGCCCTTCGAGGCCAGCCAGGTGATCGCGTCGTAGTTCGCGCCGCCCGGGTTGAGGTCCTCGAACGGCGAGGTCTCCGGGGAGACGTGCCGACGGGGCTCGTCCCAGCGGTACAGGAACGCGGCGAACTCACCACGGGTGACCGCCCGGGAGGTCTTGAAGGTGCCGTCGGCGTAGCCGGCGGTGACCTCCTCGGCGGACGCCCAGGTGATCGAGGCGTAGTACGCACCACCGGCGTTGACGTCGCTGAACGGCGACTCGTCCGGCGACTCGAAGTCCTCCGGATCGATGTACCGGTACAGGAAGGCCGTGGTCTCCCCACGGGTCACGTTCTGGTTCTTCCGGAACGTGTTGTCCGTGTAGCCGACGGAGATGTCATGACGGGCCATCCACCGCACCGGCGTGAAGAACGCCGACCCGCGAGGGTTGTCCGTGAAGTTCCCGCTATGACGATCCGGCTCCGGCGGGGTGTCCCCCGGATCGGTGGTGCTGGCGAAGCCCGGGGCGGCCATGGCGCCGGCCAGGACTGCCGTGAGGCCGATGGCGACTGCCCCAGAAAGGCGACGGTGGTTTTTCATGAGACGACCCTTCGCTGAGATGGTACTGACGCCGTCATTCCATCCCTCCGCATCCCACCGTGTCAAGCGTCACATTGCGCCGACTTGCAGGTTTCCGATAACATTCGCGCACTGCGGCACCCCCGTGGCCCGGATGGCCTCCTCCGGGCCATGGGGCGCTGCCACGGGCCGCGTCCGTCCCGTTGAACGTGTCCCGCTCGACGGTCGCCGGGTGTCCTCGTCGACGGCGGTGACCCCGCCCGGGCCGGTCCGGGTGAGGGCCTCCCCGCGGCCACTGCGCCAGGGCGTGCGGGACCGGACGGTCACCGGTGGCGGCGGCGGGCGTCCCGGATCCGCAGGACCTGGGCGGCCAGGTGCGTGATGAGGCCGGCGCCGATCAGCCCGATCGCGCCCCACTGCAGGGGCGTGAGGGTGAGGGCTCCCCCGAGGACGGAGAGCAGGATGCCGGACAGGATGAGCCCGGTGCCGGTCAGCAGCGTGATGCGGTAGGCCCTCGAGCCGTTCTCCCAGGGATTGAACACCCCTCCACGGTAGCGCGGTACCGGCTGACCACGAGGTCCGCGAGCTCCACCGGCACCGGTCCCGACTCCCCGAGCAACGGGGCCGTGGTGGCCGCCGCTCCGGCCGCGGCGGCCTCGGCGACCAGCCGGGACTGGAAGTACCCCGGCGCCAGCAGGTAGCTCAGCACCAGCACCGGCCGGGCGGGGTCCTGGCGGCAGGCGGTCCCGACGGCGGTGGCGACCCCCGGCCGCGCGGCCGAGAGGTAGGCGTCGGTCACCTCGGTGCCCAGCCGGGCGGCCACCCGCGCGGCGACGGCACGGCAGTCGGCGACCGCACCGGCGTCGGTGGATCCGGCCGCGGCCAGCACCACCCGGTGGTGACCGCGCACGAACCCGGAGCCCAGCGCCCGCCGCGCCAGCACCTCCACCAGCCGCTCGTCCGGGCCCAGCGCGCCGGCCACCGGGAGCCCGCCGGCGGCCTCGCGCAGGTCCACCTTCACGTGATACCCCGCGGAGAGCAGCACCGGTACGACGACGGCGGCCCGGCCCGGCGGAAGGGCCGCCACCACCTCCCCGACCGGCGGTGACTGCACGTCCACGTGGGTCAGCAGGACCTCCGCCGGGGTCCGCGTCCGCACGGCCCGGGCCAGCGCGGTGATCCGTTCCTGCCCTGCGGGGTCGGCCGTGCCGTGGGAGACGGCGATGAGGGCCGGCCGGTCCCTCACGCGGCGCGCACCTCGACGATCCGGTCGCGGACCCGCACCGGGAAGGTGGCGAGCCGCAGGGCCGGGTCGGTGAGGCACTGGCCCGTGGCGAGGTCGTACACCTGCTTGTGCAGGGGCGAGGCCAGGGTGGGCCGGCCCTGCCGGGAGCCGACGATCCCGCGGGCCATGACGGGGGCGTTCGCGTACGGGTCCCAGTGCGAGACGGCGAGGACCTCGTCGGAGGGCAGCCGCACGACGGCGAGCTGCTCCCCCGCAACGAGGGCGGCCTCGGCCCACAGCGGCTCGAGCCGGTCGAGGGGACACACCGGGTGCCAGGCGGCGGCCGGCTCGGATGCCGTGGCGGTGCCGGTGACGGCGTGCGGGGCGGACGCTGGGTGGGTCGCGGTGAGGGTCATGGATCCACCGTAGGAAACGCGTGTTTCCAGGGGGTCACCCGTGATGTTTCGCCCGTGCAACGGTGTCCTCTCCTCCGCGGCCGCCGCCTGGTGAGGGGGGCGTCACCCAGCCGTTACACCGGGGACACGGTGGGGAAACGGCCCCCTCATAGCGTGGTGATCCTTCGATGCGAGGGGATGGACCCATGACTGTGCGACCGATCCGACCGACGAACCGGACCGTGGCGGTGGTCGGTGGCGGCCCCGCCGCCCACCGGCTGGTGGAGGCCCTGCTGGCCCGCGGTGATGACCTGCGGGTGTCCCTGTTCACCGAGGAGCCACGGGCCCCCTATGACCGCGTGGCCCTCTCCCGGCGCTTCCTGGACGCCACCGACGACCTGCCCCTGGGCTCCGGCTCCGGCCCCTGGGACGACCCGAGGGTGAGCCTGCGCACCGGATGCCGGGTCACCGCCATCGATCCCGCCGCGCGGTCGCTGACGACGGCGGACGGGAGCACCCTGGGCTGGGACGACCTGGTCCTGGCCACCGGCAGCGACGCCGCACGCCCGGCGATCCCCGGGGCCGGGGACCTGGAGGTCTACCGGACCATCGACGACGTCGACCGGTTGCGCGGCCGGGTGGCGGAGCTCGCCACCCGGCTGGGGCGCCCGCCGCAGACCGCCGTGATCGGCGGCGGCCTGCTGGGCCTGGAGGCCGCCGGCGGGCTGAGGGCCCTGGGCGCGGACGTCACCGTGGTCCATTCCCGCCCCTGGGTCATGAACGCGCAGCTGGACGAGTTCGGCGGCCGCACCCTCAACCGCCTGCTGCGCGACCAGGGGTACGTCCTGCGGCTCGGCGAGCGCCCCAGCGCGCTGGAGGGTGGCTGGCTGCGCTTCCCCTCCGGCGAGGGCCTTCCGGTGGACCTGGTGGTCGCGGCCACGGGCATCACCGCCCGCGATGAGCTCGGTGCCGGCGTGCTGCAGATCGGTCCCCGCGGCGGGTTCGTCATCGACGAGACCTGTGCGACGTCGGCCCCGCATGTCTGGGCGATCGGCGAGGCCGCCAGCTTCGGGGGCGAGTGCATGGGGCTGGTGGCTCCGGCCAACACGATGGCCGAGGTGGTCGCCGACCGGTTGTGCGGCGGTTCCGGGACCTTCCCCGGTTTCGACACCGCCGCCAAGCTCAAGCTCGCCGGGCTGGACGTGGCCAGCTTCGGGGACGGCCTCGCCGCAGCCCCCGGCGCCCTGGAGGTCGTGTACGCCGATCCCACCGGCGGGGTCTACCAGAAGCTCGTCGTCTCCGAGGACGCGCGCACCCTGCTCGGCGGGGTCTTCGTGGGCGATGCGGGCCCCTACGCGGCGCTGCGCCCCATGCTCGGACGTGAGCTGCCCGGGGAGGCCGGGGCGTTCCTCTCCGCGGCCGGCAACGGCGCCCCGCCGGACCTGGCGCTGCCGGACGAGGCCCAGGTCTGCTCCTGCCGTGACGTCAGCGCCGGGGACCTGCGCCGGGCCGTGTGCGGTGGCTGTCCGGACCTCGCCGGGCTCAAGGCCTGCACCGGGGTGGGGACCCAGTGCGGCTCCTGCCTGCCGGCGGCCCAGAAGGTCATGGAGCGGCAACTGGTCGAGCTGGGGGTGGAGGTCTCCACCGCGCTGTGCGAGCACTTCGCCCTGTCCCGGTCCGGACTGTTCGAGGCCGTGCGGTCCACCCGGCTGACCACCTTCGGCGAGATCGTCACCCGCTTCGGCACGCCCGCGGACCCGGCCGTGAACCTCGGTTGCGACATCTGCAAGCCCGTGGCGGCCTCCGTGCTGGCCACCCTGCACGGCGAGTACATCCTCGACGGGGACCGCGGCGGACTGCAGGACACCAACGACCGTGCGCTGGCGAACCTGCAGAAGGACGGCACCTACTCGGTGGTCCCCCGCATCCCGGCCGGCGAGATCACCCCGGAGAAGCTCGCGGTGATCGCGGAGGTGGCCCGGGACTACGGGCTGTACACCAAGATCACCGGCGCTCAGCGGATCGACCTGTTCGGGGCGACCCTGGAGCAGCTGCCCCCGATCTGGCGGCGTCTCGTGGACGCCGGATTCGAGTCCGGCCAGGCCTACGGCAAGGCCCTGCGCAACGTGAAGTCCTGCGTGGGCTCCACGTGGTGCCGCTACGGGGTGCAGGACTCCGTGGCCATGGCCGTCCGGCTCGAGGAGCGCTACCGGGGGCTGCGCAGCCCCCACAAGATGAAGTTCGGCGTCTCCGGGTGCGCCCGGGAGTGCGCCGAGGCCCGCGGCAAGGACGTCGGCGTGATCGCCACCTCCGAAGGCTGGAACCTCTACGTGGGTGGCAACGGAGGAGCCACCCCGGCCCACGCGGTACTGCTCGCCAAGGACCTCGACGACGAGACGCTGCTGCGGTACATCGACCGGTACGTCGTCTACTACATCCGCACCGCCGAGCGCCTGCAGCGCACGGCCCGGTGGATGGAGGAGCTGCCCGGCGGGATCGACCACGTGCAGGACGTGGTGGTGCAGGACTCCCTCGGGATCGCCGCGGACCTGGAACGGGTGGTCGCCGACCACCTGGAGACCTACCGGGACGAGTGGGCCGCGACCCTCGAGGACCCCGAACGGTTACGCCGGTTCCGTACGTTCGTCAACGCCCCGGCCGGGTCGGCAGAGCCGGCCGGGGCGGGCTCCGTGGTCCTGTCGGGACCGCGCATCCCCGTGCGGGGTGAACGGTGACCGGGGCGGTGCCGGCACCGGGCTCGGTCACGCTCATCGGTGCCGGCCCCGGGGCGGCCGACCTGCTGACGGTGCGCGCGCTGCGCGTGCTGTCCCACGCCGACGTCGTGTACTACGACCGGCTCGCCCCCACGGACGACCTGGCCGCGTGGGCGCCGCACGCCCACCTGGTCGACGTCGGCAAGCAGCCCGGGCACCACAGGGTCCCCCAGGCGGAGATCAACCGGCTGATCGTGGCCTCGGCCCTGGCCGGGCTGCGCGTGGCCCGGCTCAAGGGCGGGGACCCGTTCGTCTTCGGCCGCGGCAGTGAGGAGGTGGCCGCCTGCGAGGAGGCCGGGGTCCCGGTGACCGTGGTCCCGGGCATCACCTCCGCGGTGGCCGTCCCGGCCGCGGCGGGGATCCCCGTCACCGCGCGCGGGCTGAGCAAGGCGTTCACGGTGATCTCCGGCCACGACCCGCTCTCCGAGCTGGAACTGTCCGGACTGGCGCGACTGGGCGGGACCGCCGTCGTCCTCATGGGCATGGCCACTCTCGGCCATACCGCCATCGGGCTGATGCGCCACGGCGTGGACCCCCGGATGCCGGTGGGGATCGTGGAGCGCGGGTGCACCGAGCGGCAGCGGGTCTGCATCGCCCCGCTCGCGGAGATCCTCACCGCCTCCGCCGTCCAGGGCATGCGCTCCCCCGCGGTCCTCGTGATCGGGGAGGTCGTGCGGCTGGCGCCCGGGGCCGAGGAACGGCTGCGGGAGCTGGCCGGGGTGGCGGGGACCGCATGAGCGACCTGCCCCCGGCGCTGCCCCAGACCCTGGCCGGGTTCCGCATCGGCGTGACCTCGGACCGGCGCAGCGACGAGCTCATCTGCGCCTTCCAGCGCCGCGGCGCCGAGGTGATGCACGCCCCGGCGCTGCGCATCGCCCCCCTGACGGAGTCCGTCACCCTGCACCGGGACACGCGCCGGGTCATCGACGCCCTGCCGGACTACGCCGTCATCACCACGGCCTACGGGATGCGCCGCTGGACGGAGGCCGCCGACGCCTACGGGCTCGGCCCCGAGCTCCACCGCGCCCTGGAGGCCGCCTCGATCCTCGTCCGCGGGCCCAAGGCCCGCGGTGCCGTCCGGGCCGCCGGACTGGAGGACGTCGGCGCACCGCAGGACGAGCGCACGGCCTCGCTCGTGGACCTGCTGCTCACCCGGAACCTCCGGGGACGGACCGTGGCCTTCCAGCTGCACGGCATGCTCGACCACCAGCAGGTCTCCCGCCTCGAGAAGGCCGGGGCCCGGGTGCTGACCGTGATGCCGTACACGTGGGCGCGTCCGGCCCAGGACTCGGACCTGCTGCGGATGATCGACGCCGCCATCGACCGCCAGCTCGACGTGCTCACCTTCACGGCCGCCCCCGCGGTCGAGGCCTTCCTCGCCGTCGCCCAGCAGTACGGGCGCCTGGAGCCCCTCCTGGAGGCGCTGCGCGCGGACGTGGCGACGGCCGTCGTCGGGACCGTGACCGCCGGGCCGCTGCACGAGGCCGGGCTGCGTCCGCTGGTCCCCTCCCGCTGGCGCCTGGGGGCCATGATCCGGCTGGTGTGCGAACACCTGGAACAGCAGGGGGTCCTCCGCGTGGACACCCGCGTGGGCCCCCTGGAGATCCGCGGTGACCAGGTGCACTTCACCGAGCGGCCGGCCGGCCCCGTGCGGCTTCCACCCGGCCCGCTCGCGCTGCTGCGCGAACTCGCGGACGCGCGGGGCGCCGTGCTGACCCGCGCCCACCTCGTCGCGACCCTGCGCCAGTGCGAGTCCGAGCACGCCCTGGAGATGCTCGTCTGGCGCCTGCGCCGGCAGCTGCCGGTCGCGGGCGTCGTCAGCACCGTCGTCAAACGAGGCTATCGACTGGCGGTCTAGCCAGCATCTCCTCGATCCGCCCGCGGCAGGTCCCGCAACCGGTACCGGCCCCGCAGCGGTCCCCGACCTCGTCCACCGTCGCGCAGCCGGCCACGGCGTCCCCGACCTGGCCGGCGGTGGCACCCGAGCACCGGCAGAGCACGTCCTCCGGTCCCAGGGCGCGGTCCCCCGCGGCGTGTTCCAGGGCCAGCAGCGCGGACCGGTCCGCCGCGGGCAGGACACCGGTCAGGGCATGACGGGACAGCTCCGCCGCGGACCGGGGCAGTCCGATCGCCACGAACCCGAGCATCCGCTCCCCGTCGGTGACGATGCGCAGGTACTGCCCGGCCCCCGGGTCCGCCCACGTGGAGACGCTCGGCCCGTCCGGGTCCCAGGGGTCCGCGTCCGGGTCCCCGGCGCAGGCCACGGACAACGAGTGCGACTTCACGACGAGCGGATCCAGCCGGCGCGGGGACGCCTCGGGGCCGGGCACCGGCCGTCCGGCGGCATCGAGCTCGACGGCGGCCGGACAGCCGAGGTCCTCGCGCAGGGCGAGGGCGGTGGCCCGGGCCTGGTCCCAGCCGGGGCCGATGAGCCCGCTCGGCCGGGCACCCGACGGCGCGGCGCAGTCACCGATGGCGAAGACGGCCGGGTCGTCGGGGCACCGTCCGTCACCGTCCACGACCACCCCGCCGCGGGGCAGGGTGTCGAGTCCGGCGTCGGCGGCGAGCCGGTCCCGGGCCCGGACGCCCGTGCAGGCCACGAGCAGCGCCGCGGGGATCCGCCGCCCCTGGGTGGTGCGGAGGCCCACGAGGTGGGGGACGCCGTCCGCGGCGGTGGCCCGGTCCTCGGCGCGGGCGCTGACCTCGAGCTCCTGGACCCCGCAGTCCGGCCGGACCTGCACCCCGGCCCCGGCGAGCTGGCGCAACAACAGGCGGCCGGCATCGGGGTCCAATTGGCGCCCCAGGGGCAGGTGTCCGCGGTGCAGCAGGGTGACGGGGGCGCCCACCTCGGCGAGCGCCAGGGCCGCCTCCACGCCCAGGACCCCGCCACCGAGCACCACGACGGGCCTGCCGGCGCGCACGGCCCGGCCCAGCTGCTCGGCCTCGGACATCTCGCGCAGCGCCATGACGCCGACCGGCCGCTGGCCCGCCGAGGCCGCGACCGAGATGCCCCGGCCCACGGTGCCGGACACCGGGAAGTCCGGGATGACCGCCTCGGCGCCCGTGGCCAGGACCAGGCGGTCGTAGCCGAGCGTGGTCTCGTCCAGGCCACCCCGGCCGAGTCGCACCGTCCGCCGGGCCCGGTCGAGGCCCGTCACGGTGGTCCCGGTCCGGATCCCGACGCCGATCGCCGCGAGCTCCCCCGGATCCAGCATGGACAGGTCCCCGCCCCGGATGCGCCCGCTGGCCACGTCCCCCAGGCGGATCCGCTGGTAGGCCGGGACCGGTTCCGCCCCCACGACGGTCATGCGCACGGCGCCGGACTCCAGTGCCGGGCGCAGTTCCTGGACCAGCCGGGCCGCCACGGGCCCGCACCCCACGACCACCACGTGACTACTCATGGCCTGACCCCGCAGCGGGCTGGCGGACCGGGTGGAGGGTCACCGGGGTGTTCTTGAACTCCGGCATCTGGCTGTGCGGGTCCAGCAGTCCGGCCGTCAGCCGGTTGGCCGTGCCCTGACCGGTGAAGTGGAAGGGGACGAACACGGTGTCCGTGCGCAGGCCGGCGTCGAGCACCACGCGGGCCCGGAGGGTCCCGGCGGCACTGCGCAGCTCGGCCGGGGCGCCGTCCTCGAGGGCCAGCCGGCCGGCCGTGGCCGGGTGCACGCTGACGGTGGCCTCGGGGTGGACGGCCAGCAGGGCCGGTACCCGCCGGGTCTGGGTGCCGGACTGGTAGTGCTCCATGAGCCGTCCGGTGGTGAGCGTCAGCCCCTGGGAGGAGGCCGGTTGCGGCGCACGGACGTGGATCGCCCCGAGGTGGGCCCTGCCGTCGGCATGGCCGAAGCGCTCGGCGAAGACCCGGGGCGTTCCGACCACCGGTTCCCCGCTGACGGTCACCTCCTGGGGGCCGGTGCCGGTGAGGGGTTCGGTGAGGGGCCAGTACGGGGCCACCTCGCCGATCCGTTCCCACGCCAGCGCCGAGTAGTCGGCCCGGCTCCCGGCCGTCGCGCGGCGGATCTCGGCGTAGGCCTCGGCGGGTTCGTCGGGCAGCGGGACCTCACTGCCGAGGCGGCGGGCGATCTCGGCCAGGATCCAGAGCTCCGAACGGGCCCCGGGCGGACCATCGACGGCCTTGCGGCGGCGCAGGACCCGGCCCTCGAGGTTGGTCATGGTCCCGTCCTCCTCGGCCCACTGGAGGACCGGCAGGACCACGTCGGCCAGCCCGGCGGTCTCGGAGAGGAAGAAGTCGCAGACCACGAGCAGCTCCAGCGCCCGCAGGCCGGCCTCCACGCGAGTGGCGTCCGGGGCGGAGACGACGACGTTGGCACCGTGCACGAGCAGCCCCCGGACGCCCTGGGGCGTTCCGAGGGTGTGCAGCAGCTGGGTCGCCGGCAGGCCAGGACCGGGCAGCGACGCGGCGGTGGTCCCCCACTGACGTGCCACGGCCTCGCGGTCGGCCGGGTCCGTGATGGACCGCAGGCCGGGCAGCTGGTCCGCCTTCTGGCCCATCTCCCGGCCCCCCTGGCCGTTGCCCTGGCCGGTGAGGGTGCCGTAACCGCCGCCTCGCGTCCCCGGCAGGCCGAGGAGCAGCGCCAGGCTGATGGCCGCGCGCGCGGTGTCCGTTCCGTCGCGGTGCTGCTCCACGCCCCGCCCGGTGAGGATGAAGACCGGGTCCCCGCCGGCCCTGGCGGCCCGGGCCGCGGCGGCCAGGTGCCGCGCCAGCCACCGGATGCGCCCGGCCGACACCCCGGTCACCGTCTGGGCGCGCTCCGGCCACCAGTCCCCCACGGACCGGCGGAAGGCGGCCAGTCCCGTGGTCCGGCGATGGAGGTAGTCCCCGTCCTCCAGGCCCTCGGCGAGGATCACGTGGGCCACCGACAGCAGCAGGGGCAGGTCACCGCCCGGGGCCGGGGCGATGTGGTGCCCGCAGCCCTCCGCCGTCAGCTGCGCGGTGCTGGAGCGTCGCGGGTCCACGACGATCAGCCCGCCCCGGTCGCGGGCACTCTCCAGGTGCTGGACGAAGGGCGGCATGGTGTCCGCCACGTTGGAGCCCAGCAGCAGCACGGTGCAGGCGTCGTCCAGGTCGGTCAGGGGGAAGGGCAGTCCGCGGTCGAGTCCCAGGACCTCGGTGGAGGCCTTGGCGGCGGAGGCCATGCAGAACCGGCCGTTGTAGTCGATCCGCGAGGTGCGCAGGGCGGTCCGGGCGAACTTGCCCAGGGTGTAGGCCTTCTCGTTCGTCAGCGAGCCGGACCCGAAGACCCCGACGGCATCCGGGCCGTGGGTGCCCTGCAGCGCGGCGATGCGGGTGGCCACCCGGCCGAGGGCCTCGTCCCAGGAGGCCTCCCGGAGGGGGCCGCCCTGGGTGTCCCGGAGCAGCGGGGTGCTCAGGCGGTCGGGGCGGTCCCCCAGCAGCGCGGCGGCGGTGGCCCCCTTGCGGCAGAGCCGGCCGCGGTTGGTGGGGAACTCCGCACCCGCCACCGCCACGGACGGAGCCCCGGGACCGGCCGCGTCGACGGTGAGGGTCATCGAGCACTGCAGGGCGCAGTAGGGGCAGTGCGTGGTGGTCCGGACCGGTTCAGACATGGGCTCGGGCCAGCATCGAGCCGGGGCGGCGGTAGACGAGGTAGGTGAAGGCCGCCAGGACGAGGTAGGCGGCCGCGAGGGCCCAGAAGGCGGCGTCGAAGGACCCGTGGGCGCTGTGGGAGGCCCGCAGGACCTGGGGGATCATGAATCCGCCGAAGCCCCCGACGGCACCGATCAGGCCCAGGGCCGCGGAGGACTTGCGCTCATGCCCGACCGGGTCGTCCGCCCGGACGGTCAGGCGGAAGACGAGTGGGATCATCCGGTAGCTGGAGCCGTTGGCGATCCCCGTGAGGGTGAACAGGGCCAGGAACAGTCCGAGGTAGAGCCAGAAGTTCTGCCAGGGAAGCGTGAGCACCACGCCGGCGGTGACCGCGGCCATCGCGAGGAAGCAGGCCAGGGTGACGGTGGCCCCGCCCCGCCGATCGGCCAGCCTGCCGCCGAAGGGGCGGGCGAGCGAGCCCACGAGGGGACCGAGGAACGCCATCGAGATCACCGCGCCCCACAGCTCGAGGCCCGAGAAGGCCGGGAACATGATCGAGATCAGGGTGGGGAAGACCGAGCCGAATCCCATGAACGAGCCGAAGGTGCCGATGTAGATCAGGGCGATCAGCCACAGGTGCGGTTCCCGCAACGCCGAGAGGGAGCCCTTGAGGTCGTTGCGGGCGTGGGACAGGTTGTGCATGTAGCGGTGCGCGCCCCAGGCGGCGATCAGGATCAGCGGGATCCAGACCAGTCCGGCCATCGGCAGGGCGGGGCCGAAGGTGCCGATGGCGAGCACCGTCACGGCGAGCGGGACCGCGAACTGCGCGACGGCCACGCCGATGTTGCCGCCGGCCGCGTTGAGGCCCAGGGCCGCCCCCTTCTCCTGGGCCGGGAAGAAGAAGGTGATGTTGGCCATCGAGCTGGCGAAGTTGCCTCCGCCGAAACCGGCCGTGGCGGCGACGGCGAACAGGACCCAGACCGGTGTGTGCGGAGTCGACAGCGCGACGGCCAGCGCGACCGTGGGGACCAGCAGCAACAGGGCGGAGATGACCGTCCAGTTGCGCCCGCCGAACAGGGCCACCGTGAAGCTGTACGGCACCCGCAGCACGGCGCCGACGAGCGGTGGCAGGGACACGAGCCAGAACTGCTGTGAGGTGCTCAGGTCGAAGCCGGCGGCCGGCAGGAACACGACCGTGACGGACCACAGTTGCCAGACGGCGAAACCGAGGAACTCGCAGAACACGGACCAGTACAGGTTCTGCCGGGCGGCGGGCCGCCCGGGACCGTTCCAGAACCGCGGCTCCTCCGGCTGCCAGTTGGACACCCAGCGGCCGGGACCCACGACGAGCCGGTCCGTGGGTGGTGCTCCCGGGACGGCCTCGGGGGCGGGGGCGGTGAATGTGCGGTCCTCGGTCAGGGCCATGGCGGGTTCCTCTCGGCTCGCGGTTGACCGCCACGTTGCCAGGAGGGTGTTTCCGCGGGCGTCGCGGAATGGTTTCGGGGAGGGAAAACGTGTCTCACCGGTCCCCGGCCGGTCTGTGAGATGACCGGCCCCACGAAAAAGGACCCGGACCCCACCGGGGTCCAGGTCCTCGTCCGTAGCGGCGGGGGGACTCGATCCCCCGACCTCACGATTATGAGTCGTGCGCTCTAACCAGCTGAGCTACGCCGCCATGAAATGAGAGCGCCCGTGCCGCGGATACATACTGCGCACGGGCTCTCATTCCAGAGCCCCGACCGGGAATCGATCCCGGGACCTCCATCTTACCAAGATGGCGCTCTACCACTGAGCTATCGGGGCAACGACGTGAAACTCTACCAGCGATTTCCGCGGATGCGAAATCGGGGTGGAGTGCCACGTCCGTCACCGGTCAGTACCGGTCGCGCGAGGGCTTGTCGAAGGACTTCCGACCGCCCTTGAAGCCACCCTTGAAACCGCCCTTGTGCCCGCCCTTGTGGGCCCCGCCGGAGCGGAACGGCTTGCCCTCGCGCTCGGAGCGCGTGGGGCGGCCGGTGTCCAGCTGCAGGCCGATGGGGCGGCCGTTGATGGTGGTGTTGCCCAGGGCGTCCCACTGCTGACCCGTCAGGTTCTCCGGCAGTTCCACGAGGGAGTGGTTCGAACGGATGTCGATGTGCCCGATCTGGCTCGAGCGCAGCCCGGCCTCGTTCGCCAGGGCACCCACGATGTTGCCCGGCTGCACCCGGTCCTGGCGGCCCAGGGAGATCCGGTACGTGGCGTTGCCCTCGGCGGGGCCGCGCTGCGGGCCACGGGAACCCCGGCCGTCCCGCGCGTCGCGGTCGTTGCCGTCGAAGTCCCGGTCGCGGCGGGCCATCTTCGCCGGCGGCAGGTCCGGCTCCTCGGCCAGCAGCGGCCGCCCGCCCTGGGCCATCTTCGCCAGGGCCGCGGCGACGTCCTCGGGGGCGACGTCGTTCTCCTCCACGTAGGAGTCCACCAGGTCCCGGAAGACCTCCAGCTCGCCCTCGGCCAGGGTCTGGGTGATCTGGGAGCTGAACTTGTCCAGGCGGGAGGAGTTCACGTCCGCCACCGACGGCATGGGCATCTGCTCCACGGTCTGGCGCGTGGCCTTCTCGATGGAGCGCAGCAGGTACTTCTCCCGCGGCGTCATGAACAGCACGGCGTCCCCGGAGCGGCCGGCGCGGCCGGTGCGGCCGATGCGGTGGACGTAGGACTCCGTGTCGTGCGGGATGTCGTAGTTGATGACGTGACTGATGCGCTCCACGTCGAGGCCGCGGGCCGCGACGTCGGTGGCCACCAGGATGTCGATGCGGCCGGCGCGCAGGTTCTCCACGGTCTTCTCGCGCTGGTTCTGCGCCACGTCACCGGAGATGGCGGCGGCGCGGAAGCCACGGGCGTTGAGCTTGGTGGTGAGCTCCTCGGTGGCGTTACGGGTCCGCACGAAGGCGATCACGCCGTCGTGCTCCTCGGTCTCGAGGATGCGGGTCATGGCCTCCAGCTTCCACTGGTGGGTGACCTGGAGGAAGCGCTGGCGGATGTTGCCGGCGGTGGTGTTCTTCGCGGCGACGGTGACCTCGACCGGGTCGTTGAGGTACTTGCCGGAGATGCGCTGGATGGCGCGCGGCATGGTGGCCGAGAACAGGGCGGTCTGCTTCTGGTCCGGGGTGGCGGACAGGATCTGGTCCACCTCCTCGGCGAAGCCCATGCGCAGCATCTCGTCCGCCTCGTCCAGCACCATGTACTGCAGGTCGGACAGGTCCAGGGACCCCTTCTGGAGGTGGTCGATCACGCGCCCCGGGGTGCCCACGACGACCTGGGCGCCGCGGCGGAGCCCGGACAGCTGCGGCCCGTAGGGCGCACCGCCGTAGACGGGCAGCACGGTGACGCCCTTGATGTGCTTGGCGTAGGTGGTGAAGGCCTCGGCGACCTGCAGGGCCAGTTCGCGGGTCGGGGCCAGCACGAGGATCTGCGGGGTGCTCGCGGGGCCGTTGACGTCGGCGAGCTCGGCGAGCCGGGACAGCGCCGGGACGGCGAAGGCGGCGGTCTTGCCGGTACCGGTCTGGGCCAGCCCGACGACGTCGCGGCCCTCCAGCAGCAGCGGGATGGTCTCGGCCTGGATCGGCGAGGGGGTCTCGTAGCCGAGGTCCTCGATGGCGGCCAGGACCCGGCTGTCGATGCCGAGGGTGGAGAACGCCGGGCCCGCCGGGGTCTCGGTCAGGGTGTCGGCCTCGGTCTCGGCCTGGGCGTGGTCATTCTGGGCGTGTTCGGACACGGGTGTTCCTTTTCAGGGTCGGGTGTGCGGCCGGTTGGGCGCCGCAACGCAACGGATTGCTTCTCTCCGGTGCTCCCCGAGGCGCGGTCCAACATCACGCCCGTTCCATACTCACCTGGCGGTCCGCGCCCGGCCGGTTCCGTCAGGGGATGGTCACCGCACGGGCGGGCCACGACCTCGACGGAGGAACGGCTGGGGTGTGAAGGACCGGCCGCCCGCTGCTCCGACACGGTGTCGGGAGGGGCCACACAACTCGACGCCCTTCGCGAGGGCGTACACAGGGGTTCTGACCGGAATGGTGCCTCAAGTCTAACGCATCCCGTGCCCCGGCCCTGCCGTTAGGCTCGAGACGTGCCTCACGAGAACCCCGACCACCGCTTCGCCCGCGCCGCCGGCAAGGCCACGCGCTCGTTCCTCGACGGACAGCGGCAGGACGCCGAGCGGGCCCGCGCCGCCCGTCAGGAGCGGGCGGAGGCCGAGGCCCGGCTCGAGCGCGAGGAGCGGCGACGTCGCCAGGCGCGCGCCGACGTCGGGGGCTCCGTGCTGCTGCGGACCGCCCGCTGGTGGTGGGGTGCGGTGACGGCGCTGTTCCTCCTGCTGGCCACGGCGTTCCTGGTGGCCGGTCTCACGGGCCGCACCGACGTCGTCCCAGAGACACCGCTCGACGGTGCGGCCGGCCAGTACGTCCTGGCCGGCCTCACCGGCGTGCTCACCGTCGCCACCGGGATCGGTGCCGTCCAGCTGATGCGCGGCCGGCGCAGTGCCGCCGGCCTGCTGACCGGGGTCGCGGTGATCGTGGGCATCCCCCTGGTCGTGCGCGGCAATCCCGCCCTGATCGCCATCGCCGCGGTCCTGCTGGCGGGGGCCGCCCTGCTGTGGCTGCCCCCGGTGCGCCGCCGGCTCAGAGCGAGCTGATCGCCCGGTCCAGGTCGTCGATCAGGTCGGCCACGTCCTCGATGCCCACGGACAGTCGCACCAGGTTGTCCGGCACGGCCAGCTCGGTGCCGGCCACGGAGGCGTGGGTCATCTCGGCCGGGTAGTTCATCAGCGACTCGATGCCGCCCAGGGACTCGGCGAGCTGGAACAGCCGCGTGGACTCGGCCACCTTCTTCGCGGCCGCGGCCCCGCCCGTGAACTGCACGGAGACCATGCCGCCGAAGCCGCGCATCTGCCGCGCGGCCAGCTCGTGGCCGGGGTGGTCCGGCAGCCCCGGGTAGAGGACGCGCTCCACGCCGGGACGGTCCTGCAGCCAGGTGGCGATCGTGGAGGCGTTGGCCACGTGCCGGTCCATCCGCACGCCCAGGGTCTTGAGACCGCGGGTGGTCAGATAGGCGTCCAGGGGGCCGTTGACCGCGCCGGCGGCGAACTGCTGGAACTGGACCTTGTCCGCGATCTCCGGGTCGTTGACCACCACGGCACCCCCGATCACGTCCGAGTGCCCGCCGATGTACTTCGTCGTGGAGTGCACCACGACGTCCGCGCCCAGCTCGAGCGGAAGCTGGAGGTAGGGCGTGGCGAAGGTGTTGTCCACCACGAGCAGCGCGCCACCGGAGTGGGCGACGTCCGCGAGGGCGGCGATGTCGGAGACCTTCATCAGCGGATTGGAGGGGGTCTCCAGCCACAGGATGGAGGCCTTCGAGGCGGCCATGGCCTGCTCGACGGCGTTCACGTCACCCATGTCCACCACCGTGTGGCCGATGCCCCACGGGCCCAGGATCCTGTCGATGAGGCGGTAGGTGCCGCCGTAGACGTCGTTGCCCATGACGATGTGGGCCCCGGGGGCGGCCACGGCGTGGATCAGCGCGTTCTCGGCGGCCAGCCCCGAGCCGAAGGTGAAGGCCCGCGCGGCGCCGTCCACGCCACCCTCGAGGGCGGCGAGCTGCTCCTGCAGGGCGTCACGGGTGGGGTTGGTGCCGCGGCCGTAGTCATAACCCCGGCGCAGGGTGCCGATGGACTCCGGGGCGTAGGTGGTGGACAGGTGCACCGGCGGCACGACCGCGCCGGTGATCGGCTCGAAGGCCTGGCCGGCGTGGATCGCGCGGGTGTTGAAGCCCGCTGTGGGGTGGAGGGTGTAGTCGTAGTCCTCCGCCCCGGCGGGCCGGTCGGTCTGGACGTTCTCGGCGGGCTCGGCGGCACGTTCGGTCATGACGGATCCTTTCAGCGGGACAACGGGAGAGCGGGAGAGCAGGTCAGCGGGCCACGCGGGCCAGCAGGTCGTGCAGGGTGACGATGCCGGTCACCACGCCGTGGTGGGTGGCCATCAGGGCGGGAGCGGTGCGCAGGGCCTCGCGGGCCTGGGCCAGGGTCGCGTGGACGTTGACCTTCGGCAGGGCCGGGCCGGCGTGGTCGAGGACCGCGTCCGTCGGCAGGGCCCGGCCGGAGGCCAGCAGGTCGGTCAGCGCCCCCACGTCCACCGCGCCGAGCACCTCGCCCACGCGCAGGTCGTCGCGCGGGGCGCTGACCACCGGCAGGGCGTCCACGCCGAAGCGGTTCATGGTGGAGATCGCGTCGGCCAGGGTGGCGTCCTTCGGGGCCGTCACGACGTCCGGCAGGGATCCGGGCAGCACCGAGGACTTCGCGGCCAGCAGGTCCTTCACGGTGCCCTCCCAGTGACCCGTGGGGGCACCACCCGCGGCACCCGGTGCGGTGGCGGCGCCGACGTCGGGGACTCCCCCGGGCACCCCGCCGGCCGGCAGCACGGACTCGGCCGGCGCCGTCTCGAAGCCCTGCTCGTCCATCCAGCCGTCGTTGAAGATCTTGCCCAGGTAACCGCGGCCGGAGTCCGGCAGGATGATCACCATGACGTCGTCCTCGCCGAGGTCACGGGCGGCCTGCAGCCCGGCCACGACGGCCATCCCGGAGGACCCGCCCACGAGCAGCCCCTCCTCGGCCGCCAGCCGGCGGGTCATCTCGAAGGAGGCGGCGTCGTCCACCGCGATCACCTCGTCCGGCACGGACGGGTCGTAGTTGCCGGGCATCATGTCCTCGCCGACGCCCTCCACGAAGTACGGGCGGCCGGTGCCGCCGGAGTAGATGGAGCCGTCCGGGTCCGCGACGACCACCTTGACCGGGCCCGACGCGCGGCCGGCCGAGACCTCTTTGAGGTACCGGCCGGTGCCGGTGACGGTCCCGCCGGTGCCGGCGCCGATGACGACGTGGGTCAGGCGTCCGGCGGTGTCCCGCCAGATCTCCGGGCCGGTGGTCTGGTAGTGGGACTGCGGGGCGGAGGGGTTGAAGAACTGGTTCGGCTGGTAGGCGCCCGGGATGTCCCGCTCGAGGCGGTTGGCCACGCCGTAGTAGGACTCCTCGGACTCCGGGGCCACGGAGGTCTTGGTGACGACGACCTCGGCGCCGTAGGCCCGCAGCACGTCCCGCTTCTCCTGGCCGACCTTGTCCGGGGTGACGAAGACGGAGTGGTAGCCCTTGAGCTGGGCCACCAGTGCCAGGCCGACGCCGGTGTTGCCGGAGGTCGGCTCGACCACGGTGCCGCCGGCGGCCAGCTTCCCCTCGGCCTCGGCGTTCTCGATCATCGCCAGGGCGATGCGGTCCTTCACCGATCCGCCCGGGTTGAGGTACTCGGGCTTGACCAGCACGGTGGCGCTGATGCCCTCGGTGACCCGGTTGAGCTTCACCAGCGGGGTGTTGCCGATGAGCCCGAGAACGTTCTCGGCGTAGTGCATCTGCTCTGTCATGGGCTCCACGCTACCGCCGGGCCGGTCCGGGGCGGCAATAGCGTGAATCCGCGTGACCGCTGGCGTGCGGGAGAATGGAGGGATGCACACGACCACCCCCTCCGGCACCCTGCCGGCCCCGGATGCGGGGGTGATCCTGGAGCCGGGGATCCCGGTGGACGTGCGGCTGACGCTGGGGGTGCTGCAGCGCGGTCACGCCGATCCCACGGTGCAGTCCCGCCCCGAGGGGGTCTGGCTGTGCTTCCGCCGGCCCGGCGCCGGGGATCCCGTGACGCTGCTCGTCCGCCCGGCGCCGTCCCCACTGGCGCCCGGCCGGATCCCGGTGCTGGCCTGGGGGCCGGGTGCCCAGGCGGCGGTGGCCGCCGCGCCGTCCCTGCTGGGGCTCGACGACGACTGGTCCGGTTTCGACGCGCTGCTCGCCTCGGGAGCCTCGGGGCTGCCGCCGGCGGTGGTGCGGGCCCGGCGCGCGCATCCGGGGCTGCGACTGCCGGCGACGGGGCGGGTGGTGGACCAGTTGCTGATGGTCGTGCTGGAACAGAAGGTCACCCACGACCAGGCGCGCTCGGGCTGGCGCTGGCTGGTGCGCGGCTACGGCGAGAGGCCCCCGGGGCCGGCGCCGGAGGGGATGCTGCTGGCGCCCACGGCGGCGGCGGTGCGCCAGGTGCCGAGCTGGGGCTGGCACGCCGGCTGGGTCCAGCCGGCGCAGTCGCGGGCGATGCTGCGGGTGGCGGAGAGGGCCTCCGCGCTGGACCGGCTCGGGGCCGACCCGCTGGGAGCCGACGACGACCCGGCGTCCGTGGTGGGACGGTTGTGCACCGTGCCGGGGATCGGGCCGTGGACCGCGGCCGAGACGGTCCAGCGCACCCACGGGGCGCCGGACACGGTGGCGGTCGGGGACTTCCACCTGGCCCACCACGTGGGCGAGGCCCTCACGGGCCGGCGCACGGACGATGCCGGGATGCTGCGGCTGCTGGCTCCCTATGCCGGGCACCGCCAGCGCGTGGTCCGGCTGATCGGCCTGTCCGGGTACCGGTTCAGCCGCTTCGGGCCGCGGCTGACGCCGGCGGACCACCGCCGGCGGTGAGCGCTACTGCTGCTGACCCTGCTGTTCGGCGACCTGCTTGTGCACCTCGTCCATGTCCAGGCCCTTGACGGCGGAGACGAGTTCCTCGAGCTGGGTGGCGTTGATCGCGCCGGGCTGGGCGTAGACCAGGACCTTGTCCCGGAAGGCCATCAGGGTGGGGATCGAGGTGATGTTCGCGGCGGCGGCCAGATTGCGCTCGGCCTCGGTGTCCACCTTGGCGAAGACGACGTCCTCGTGCCGTGCGGAGACCTGCTCGTAGACGGGTGCGAACTGCTTGCAGGGGCCGCACCAGTCGGCCCAGAAGTCCACCAGGACGATGTCGTTCTCGGTGAGGGTCGTCTCGAAGTCGGCTTCGGTGATCTCGGTGGTTGCCATCCCCCCACCCTAACCGTGCGGCGGCCGGGTGGATCCGCGGTATCCCCAGGTTGCCAGTGAATGCACAGGCGCGTTCCTCCACAGGGGACCGCCTCCCGCCGGTCCCCCACGGTCGGGCGGATGCCCCCCGGCGGGCGGCCGGCGCCCGTTCCTAGCGTGGCCCTCACCGGCCCCGGCGATCGGGGCCACGACCCCCTGGAGGACGAGATGACGATGACACCGATCCCCCCGAGTCATGGCAAGCGCGGCCCGGCGGGCCCCGGACCGTTGCTGCCCGGGCGCCGCTCGACGGTGATGGTGGTGGTGGAGCGACCGGATCCGGAGGAGGCGTTGCGGGAGTCGATGGACTGGGTCGAGGCGTTCGGGCGGGACTGCGGGCTGGTGCTGGACCCGAAGGCCACGGAGCTCTACGGGGTGGCGAAGGCCTCGGACCTCAAGGACAACCTCAGGCCGCCCCGTGACGGGGCGATCGCCGGGTACCTGGACTTCATCTGCGTGGACGGCGCCTGGCTGCATCCCGGGGACTGCCCGGTGGCCCCGCCGGACTCCAACGGCGCCCCGGCGTGGGCGTGGGCGTACTACCAGGCCGTGATGGGGCTCGACGACGACGCGTTCTGCACGATCTGGGACGTGACGCCCCTGCCCCTCGCGGCGTGAGGACGCCCCCTACCTGGTCTCGGCCCCGATCTCGAGCCCGGGCTCGGGATCGGTCACGGCCTCGACCATCGTCTCCGCGCGCAGCTGGCGGCGGATCATCCACGCGTCCAGGGTCACCAGTGCGGCCACCACGAGAAAGCCCAGGACGCCCAGGCCGATCGCCTGGCCCAGGTCGGCGTCCGGCTCGTGCACACCGCGCCGCTCGTCCTGCCAGGGCCACAGCACGCGCAGGCCCCCGGCCATCACACCGGTCAGGAGGGTCAGGGTGAGGGTGTGCCAGTGATGCAGCAGCCACTTCAGGACCTTGACCACGACCGCCAGGCCGATCACCATGCCGAGCATGAACAGGCCCAGATAGGCCAGGTCCCGCTCGTCCACGGCACGCAGCGTCGGCTCGTACAGGCCGAAGGTCAGCAGCAGGAAGGACCCGGACAGCCCCGGCAGCACCAGTGCGGAGACCGCGACGGCGGCGGCGGGCACGATCACGGCCGGGTGGGCCTCCACCGAGGTCGGTGGAAGCGAGACCAGGACGAAGGTCCCAGCGGCGGCCGCCAGCCCCGCGGCCAGGTGCCAGGGGCGCAGGCGCAGGTGGGAGACGTCGTCCTGCGCATCGGCCAGGACGCGGCGGTGCTCCAGGTCGTGGAGGATCATGCGGACGGGCACGGCCACGGAGGCCAGGACCATGCCGAAGAACAGCGCGCGGGTCTGCACCGGGTGGGCGTCCACCGCATCGGCCACGGGACCGGCGGCGGTGAACACGGCGGCCACCATGCCCAGCAGCACCGGCAGGACCACGCGCCAGCGGACCAGGCCCAGCCGGCGCCGCACCCCCGCGCCGCGGTCAGGCCCGGTCACCGCGATCCGCAGGGCGGAGATGAGGTGGGAGGCGGAGTCGATGAGGTCGTGGTAGATGCCGACCACGAGGGCCACCGTGCCTCCGGAGACCCCGGGGACGGTCTCGACGAGGCCGATGAGGGCGCCGCGCACCAGGTTCCCGGGCACGGAGGTCTGACGGTGTCTCGGTCCCGGCGCGTGTTCCGGCTCGGGCTCGACGTGATGGGGCATGGTGGTGCAGTCCTCGGGCAGTGGCGGGCAGGCGTGACGGCGGCAGGGGCCCCGACCACGGTAGCAAGGAGTGCCGGGGCGCTCAGTCGCCCTTGACGTTGACGATCTGGCGCAGGGCGTGCCGGACGGAGACCAGGTCCGCGGAGTCGGCCATGACCCGGTCGATCGGCTTGTAGGCGGCCGGGATCTCGTCCAGGAACGCCTCCGTGTCCCGGTACTCGATGCCGGCCATGGCCTCGCGCAACTGGGCGAGGGTGAAGGTCCGGCGGGCGGCCCTGCGGGAGTAGGAGCGTCCGGCCCCGTGCGGGGAGGAGTTCAGCGAGAGTTCGTTGCCCTTGCCGGCCACCACGTAGGAGGCGGTGCCCATGGATCCGGGGATCAGTCCCGGCTCCCCCGCCGTGGCCCGGATGGCGCCCTTGCGCGAGACCCAGACCTGCCGGCCGAAGTGGTGCTCGGACTCGGTGAAGTTGTGGTGGCAGTTGATCCTCTCCTGCTCCTGCACCGGGGCCCGCATCCAGTCCGAGACCTGGCGCAGGACGCGGTCCATCATCTCCTCGCGGTTGAGCAGCGCGAAGTGCTGGGCCCAGCGCAGCTCGCGGATGTACCGGTCGAACTCCTCGGTGCCCTCGTCCAGGTAGGCGAGGTCCGGGTGCGGCAGGCTGACCCCCGAGCGGCGCGCCCGGGCCGTGGCCACCTGGATGTGGTGCTGGGCGATCCGGTTGCCCACCCCGCGGGAACCGGAGTGCAGGAACGTCCAGACCCGGTCCTGCTCGTCCACGCAGATCTCGATGAAGTGGTTGCCCGAGCCCAGTGATCCCAGCTGCAGTTCCCAGTTCCCGGCGTAGGAGGCCGGGTCGAGGCCGGCCGCCGCGGCGGCGTCGGCCAGCTCGGACAGTCGCGGGGCCGCCGTCGGGCTGACCGTCCTGTTGTAGTGGCCGGCGCTCAGGGGCACGGCCCGCTCGATGGCCCGCCGCACCGCGGCGCGGTCCTGCGGGAGGTCGGACGCGGAGAACTGGGTGCGCACGGCGATCATGCCGCAGCCGATGTCCACGCCCACGGCGGCCGGGATGATGGTCCCCAGCGTGGGGATGACCGAGCCCACCGTGGCGCCCTTGCCCAGGTGGGCGTCGGGCATCAGGGCCACGTGGGGGTGGATGAACGGCAGCCGGGAGGTGGCGAGGGCCTGCTCGCGGGTCTGTTCGTCCAGCAGGGAGGCCCAGCTGACGAGCCGGTCGGTGATGTGCTCCATGGTCACCATGGTGCCGTGCGGGCCCGGGAAGGCCGAAGGCCCCGGGACCGTGGTGGTCCCGGGGCCTTGGCGCCGTTCACTGGTGGCAGATGAGGGATTCGAACCCCCGTAGGCAATGCCAGCTGATTTACAGTCAGCCCCCTTTGGCCGCTCGGGTAATCTGCCGCGGGCCCTCCCCGGACGCATCCGTGGAGCAGGCGAGAACTCACTTTACCGGAGCCCTGCCCTGATTCTGAAATCCGTGACGGGTAGGCTGGCCACGACACCGGAAACCACCCCCCACGGAAGAGGAGACATGGCCAGCGATTCGACGTTCGACGTGGTCAGCAAGGTCGACAAGCAGGAGGTCAGCAACGCGCTGAACCAGGCCCAGAAGGAGATCGCGCAGCGGTACGACTTCAAGGGCGTCGGCGCGGAACTCGACTTCAGCGGGGAGTCCATCCTGATGAAGGCGAACTCCGAGGAGCGCGTCAAGGCGGTTCTGGACGTGTTCCAGTCCAAGCTCGTCAAGCGCAACATCTCCCTGAAGTCCCTGGACGCCGGCGAGCCGTACGCCTCCGGCAAGGAGTACCGCCTGGAGGCCTCCATCAAGGAGGGCATCGACCAGCCCACCGCGAAGAAGATCACCAAGCTGATCCGTGACGAGGGACCGAAGTCGGTCAAGGCCACCATCCAGGGCGACGAGCTGAGGGTCTCCTCCAAGTCACGGGACGACCTGCAGTCGACCATCGCCCTGCTCAAGGACTTCGAGGACGCCGACCTGCAGTTCATCAACTTCCGCTAGGAGACGCCGTGCTCTACCTGATCACCCCGGACAGCACCGTCTACACCGCCGACATCGAGCTCGGCCTCGCCCTGGCCGATGAGAAGGCCGGCCGACGCCGCCTGGCCGACCTGGACTGGCGGCCGGACCCGGGCACGGTGGAACCGGCACGGCTGCTGGCCCTGGCCCTGCGGCACGGCATCGACGCCCGCCGGGGCCTGGTGGTGCACGGCGGGTTCGTGGCGCAGGCGCTGGAACCCGACCGGCTCAGGGCCGTGCAGCAGAACCACCGGCTGGTGACCCAGCAGCTGGAGTCGATCGCGGACGAGCCCCGGTTCGAGGACCGGGCCTGGTTCCGGCACGAGCGGGCGGTGGCGGAGGAGGCCCGGCAGGCCTCCAACGGCGCCCTGCGCGAGGCCGAGAAGAGGGCGGAGGAGCTGGCCGAGGACCCCGTGCAGGACCACCTGGTCCGGGCCTGGCAGCGCGCCGGAGGGCTGGCCCCGGCCGAGTGACTCAGCCGAGCTGGCGGGCCATGCCCTCCAGCCGCCGGACGCGGTCGCCCATCGGCGGGTGCGTGGAGAACAGCTTCCGCACGTCCCGGAACGGGTTGGCGATCATCAGGTGCGCGGTGGTCTCCAGCCGGGGCTCCTGCGGCAGGGGCGCGGCCTGGATCCCGTGCTCCAGCTTGTACAGGGCCGAGGCCAGTGCCAGCGGGTCACCGGTCAGCTTCGCCCCGTCCTCGTCCGCGTCGTACTCCCGGGTCCGCGAGATGGACATCTGGATCAGGGACGCCGCGATCGGGGCGAGCAGCGACAGGGCGATCAGGGCCAGCGGGTTGACGTTGCGGTTGTCCCGGCCGGCCCCGAAGAACATCAGGAACTGCGCCACCGAGGTGATGACGCCGGCCATGGCCGCCGCCACGGAGGACGTCAGGATGTCCCGGTTGTACACGTGCATCAGCTCGTGCCCGAGCACGCCGCGCAGTTCCCGGGCGTTGAGCATCCGCAGGATCCCCTCGGTACAGCACACGGCGGCGTGCTGCGGGCTCCGTCCGGTCGCGAAGGCGTTCGGGGACGGCGTGGGCGCCACGTAGAGCCGCGGCATCGGCTGGCCGGCCCGGTCGGAGAGCTCGCGGACGATCCGGTACATCTCCGGCTGCTCGGCCTCGGTGACCGGGTAGGCGTGCATGGACCGGATGGCGATCTTGTCGCTGTTCCAGTAGCTGTAGGCGGTGGAGGCCACGCCGATCAGCGCGAAGACCCAGATCCACGCCGCCCGTCCGGTGCCGGCGGCGATCGCGCCACCGATGGCCAGCAGCACGGCGAACATGCCCGCGAACAGCAGGGTCGTCTTCAGTCCGTTGTTGTGGCGGTGCACGCCCACGTCCTCTCGGGTCTCGTGTCCGCTACAACGCAGCCCGGCCCCCGCAGATTCCCCGCGGGGCCGGGCTGCGGAGGCCGGCGGCGATCACTGCGCGCGGCTGATGTCCACCATCTCCTCGCGCGCGACCACCTTGACGCGCTCGCGCTCGACCGGACCGGACTCGGTGGCCGCGGCGCCCAGGGAGAGCTCGTGGGCGTCCAGCTTCAGCCAGCCCTCCCACGTGGTGTACCGGACCCCGCGCTCGGTGAGCAGGTCCAGGATCGACTGCTCGTCCGGGACCTCGGCCGTCCACAGATCGGACTGGTCCTCCAGCAGGCACCCGATCGTCTCCAGGGCATCGCCCTTGGTGTGGCCGATCAGGCCCACGGGGCCGCGCTTGATCCAACCCGAGGTGTAGACACCGGGCACCGGGGTGCCGTTCCCGTCCAGGACCCGGCCGGCGTCGTTGGGGATGACGCCCCGGCGCTCGTCGAAGGCGAGCCCGGGCACCGGGGACCCGTGGTAGCCGATGGCGCGGTAGACGGCCTGGACCGGGTAGTCGGTGTACTCCCCCGTGCCCTTCACGTTGCCGGTGCCGTCCAGTTCCATGCGCTCCATGCGCAGCCCGGTGACCGCACCGTCCTCGCCGAGGACCTCCACCGGTTGCTGCAGGAAGTGCAGGTGCAGCCGGCGCGAGGCCCCGGTGTCCTGTTCCTCGACCAGCCAGTTGGTCAGCGTGCCGACCATGGTCTTGACCTGGTTGTTGGAGGCGGCCGCGTCCTCGGAGGCGGCGTCGAACTCGAAGTCCTCCGGGTAGAGCACGATGTCCACGTCCTTCGAGTGCGCCAGCTCGCGCAGCTCCAGCGGGGTGAACTTCACCTGGGCGGGGCCGCGGCGGCCGAAGACGTGCACGTCCGTCACCGGGGAGGCCTTCAGGCCGGCGTACACGTTCTCCGGGATCTCGGTCACCAGCAGGTCATCGGCGTGCTTGGAGAGCATCCGGGCCACGTCCAGGGCCACGTTGCCGTTGCCGATCACCGCGACCTCCCTGGCGGTCAGCGGCCACTCGCGGTCCACGTCCGGGTGGCCGTCGTACCAGGACACGAAGTCGGCGGCGCCGAAGGAGCCCTCGAGCCCGATGCCCGGGATGTCCAGGTCGGCGTCCCGGATGGCACCGGTGGAGAAGACGACCGCGTCGTAGTGGCGGCGCAGGTCCTCCAGGGTCAGGTCGGTGCCGAAGTCCACGTCCCCCAGGAAGCGGATGTCACCGCGGTCCATCACCTTGTGCAGGGCCTTGACGATGCCCTTGATCCGCGGGTGGTCCGGGGCCACGCCGTAGCGGATCAGCCCGTACGGGGCGGGGTAGCGGTCGAACAGGTCGATACTGAGCTCGAAGTCCCGTTCGGCCTTGGTCAGCAGGTCTGCCGTATACACGCCAGCCGGCCCGGCTCCGACGATCGCGAGGCGAAGGGGGCGGTCGGGGGCAGAGGTCACGAAGTGTCCTTCCGTAAGACGAGAGAGCAGACAGCACTCCAGTCTATCCTCCGGGCGACGGCGAGGGGCGGTGACGTGCACCTCCGTGGTGCAGGTCACCGCCCCTGGGTGGTGAGAACCGGGGGATCAGGCGCGCATGCCGGCGATGGCGCCGGAGGCACGGGAGTGCGCGGTGGCCGCGGTGTCGTCGTTCTTCTCCATCAGCTCACGGGCCTGCACGACCAGGGCCCGCACGGCGTCGGCGGCCTCGAGCCACTTCTGCTCGACCATGTCGTAGTCGGCGTCGTTGTCCGTGGCCTGGTAGTTGGAGGCGACGTAGTTCTTCTGGGACTCGCGGTCACCGATGATGCCCTCGATGCGGCCGGTGATGGCGGCGACCTCGGCCTCGTAGGAGGCGGCTGCGCCGGAGTCGTAGGAGATGGTGCTCATGGGTCATGGTCCTTTCGGGGGTCGGGTGGGAGGGGCGAGGGGTGCGCCGGGCGGCTCAGCGGCCCATCGGGAAGTCGACCGGCTGGGCCTCGGCGTCCGAGGTCATCGTCTCCTCCTGGTCGACGTAGGACTTGTACATCTCGCCCTGGCCGACGTTGATCAGGCCCAACGCCTCGTACAGCTTCTTCTCGCAGGCGTCGACCTCGACCATGAAGTTGTTGTAGGCCACGGCACCGGAGCCCTTGAAGGTGTGCTTGAGCTGCTCCACGGCGTTCTCGAGGTTCACGACCTCGGCGAGCAGCTGCTCCCCGGAGTCACCGGAGTCCTGCATGGACTTGTGGAAGACGTCGATGTCCGTCATCTCGAGCTTCATGAGCTGGTTCATCCCCTTGGGTGTCATAGGCCCGGTGGCCCCGTGGCGTGTGGTCCCATCCTCCGAGCCCGGGCCGGGGAGAGTCAACCGGCCCCGATGGGGAGAACTACCCATGTCCGGCCGGTATGGGGTGTCCGTCCGGGGCCGCCGGGACTGGAATGATAGGCAGGGTCGGTGACGGGACACGAGAGGGGGATCGCAGCCCATGGCGATGGACTTCGACGCGCAGCTGATCGAATCGGTGGAGGTGCGCCGGAACCGGCTGACGTCCGCCTTCCTCTTCGGCGCCAACCCCACCGAGCGGCGCTGGCGGGAACGGACCCGGGTCCTCGTCTACGGCGTGGTCACCGCGGCCCTGGCCTGCGCCCTGTGCGTGGCGATCTCCTTCGTGGTCATGGTCATCACCAACTGGCAGGACGAACGTGCCGAGCGCGAACAGCGCCAGAGCCAGTCCCTGAACGCCGCCCCCTCCTCCTCCCCGTTGCCCGGAAGGTCCTGACGTGCCCCACCCCTACACGCGCATCTCCCTGTCCGGCGAGCGCCGCAACGCGGACCTGCTGCTGCCCTCGGACACCCCCGTCGGGGCGCTGATGCCGCAGATCCTCGACGTGCTCGACGACCGGCCCCGGGAGTCCCTCGGCGCGAAGGTGCTCGTGCGCTCCGACGGGGACACCGTGCCCGCCGTGCAGACCTTCGCGGAGGCCGGGGTGCTCGACGGCGAGCGCCTCGCACTGGTCTCGCAGACCGAGGCCCCGCCGGCCCCGATCATCTACGACCTCAACGACACCGTCTCCGATGCCACCGACGCGGTGCCCGGACGCTGGTCGGACACCTACCGGTTCCTCGTCTGCGGGGTGCTCGCCGCCCTCGGGGCCTGGCTGGCCGTCGTCGGGCTGCTGGACCGCTTCCTGGCCGAGGACGCCTGGACCGGGTGGGCCTGCTTCGGCGTGGCCGCCGTGCTGCTCGTCACCGGCGCGTCCCTGGCCGCCCCGGGACGGATGCGGGCGGTCGCCGGGACCCTGACCGGCACCGGGGCGCTGTTCGCGGCCACCGGGCTCGTGCGCCTGGGACTGGACACCCCATGGCTGGCGGTGGGCCTGGGGGCGCTGACCGCGCTCGTGCTCGGGTTTCTCGGGTTCGTGGTCCGCCGGCCCCTGTCCATGTTCATCGCCGCCGCCGTGACCGGGGGGCTCACCCTGACCTGGGCGGTGGCCCCGGCGGTCGCCGCGTGGGCCATCGGCGGCAGGGACGCGGAGGTGACCGTCGGCGCGGCGGGCATCGCCGGGGTCGTCACGCTGCTGGTGCTGGGCCTGCTGCCGACGATCGCCCTGGGCGCCTCCGGGCTGGCCGGGCTGGACGACGGCCAGGCCGGCGGCCGGCCGGTGCTGCGCACGGACGCCCGGCGGGCCATCGAATCGGCCCACGGCGGGTTGATCGCCAGCGCCGTCGCGTGCGCGGTGTCCCTGGCGCTGGCCGTGTGGCTGGTGGGCACCGACACCCGCGGGCACGCCTTCTCGCTGCCGATGCTGGCGTTCCTGGCCCTGGCCGTCGGGCTGCGGGCGCGGTCCTTCCCGCTGGCGGCCCAGCGCATCCCGCTGTACCTGGCCGCCGCGACCGGGGTGCTGGCCCTGGTCCGGCTGGCCGTCGACTTCCTGCCCGAGGCCGACGCCGTGTTCCTGGTGGTCCTGCTCGGCCTCGCCCTGCTGACCGGTTCCGGTCTCTCGGTGACCCTCCCGGAACACGCGCAGGCCCGGGTGCGCCGCACCGGGGACACCCTCGAGGGCCTGGCCCTGTTCGCCGTCATCCCGCTGCTCATCGGCTACTTCGGGATCTACGCCTCACTGTTGGAGACCTTCTGATGACCCGCCTGAACGATCCCTGGACCGACGCCGGCCCCCTCCCGGACCGCCCCCTCCCCGGTTCCGCAGACGCCCGGTGGTCCACCCCGGTGGACCTGCGGTCCGACGTGGCCCGCGGCCAGGACGACCCGCTGACCGGTTTCGAGCCGGTCGCCGATCGGGCGGCCCGGCAGTACGCCCGCCGGCCAGCCCTGTCCCTGTGGGCCCGCTCGGCCCGCGCGCTGGGCGCCCTGTTCCGGCACGACCCGACCCCGGAGCGGATGGCCGCCCACGCCCGGGTGATCCAGGCCCCGGTCACCACCGGGCGCCGGATCGCGGTGGTGTCCCTGCGCGGCGGCGCCGGCAAGACCACGGTGAGCGCCATGATGGCCCGGACCTTCGCGGCGCTGCGCCCCGAGCCGGTGGCCGCCGTGGACCTGGATCCCGCCCTGGGCTCCCTCGGGCTGCGCCTGGGCAGCACGACCCTGTCCGTGCCCGCCCCCGGCGCGGACCAGCTCGCGGCCGAACTGTCCGCGATGACCTCGGCCACCCTCGAGGAGGTGGGCTCCCGGATGGCGGTGTCCGGGGAGGACCTGTTCCACACCGGGCCCCGGGTGGCCGGCCACCCACTGGGCGACGCGGCGACCACCGCGCTGTTCTCCGGCCTCTCCCGGTACTTCCCCGTCACGGTCCTGGACTGCCCCACCGGGCCGCAGTCCCCGGACGCGGCCGCGGCGCTGGCCCGCAGCCACGCCGCCGTGTTCGTCACGCCGGCCACCCCCGCGGGCATCGACGAGGCCACCGGGTACCTGCGGCACTGGCGGGAGGACCCGTTCCTGTCCTCGGTGCCGGTGGCGGCCGCCGTCGTCGCCACCGACGCGGCCGGGGTCCTGGACCCGCTCGCCCAGGCCGCGGCCCTGAGCCGGGTGGGCGTGCTGTCCGTGGCCCTGCGCCACGACCGGCACCTGGCCACCGGGGTGGGGGTGTCCCTGCCACTGACGCGTCCGGAGAACCGGATGGCCGTGGCCGAGCTGTCCGGCCGTGTCCTGGGCCTGGCGAACGGGGCCGGTCCGGCGCGGGGAGGGCACCGGTGAGCCAGAAGGTCGTCCACCGCCCGGCGCGGACGTCCGCGCCGGCACGCCGGTTCCGGCCGTTCTCGATCGAGGGCCCCCAGCCGGTCGACCCCGCGGCCGCCGAGGCCGGGGGCGGCAGCATCATGACGATCCTGCCGATGCTCGCCGCCGGCGGTTCGATGATGGTGATGATGACGTTCCGGCAGAGCCCGTTCGCCGCCGTGGGCGCCATCGCCATGATGGTCTCGGTGGTGGTGGGCGTGGCCATGTTCATCTCCACACGGGGCAAGGCCAACCGGCAGCGCACCATCCTGCGGGACACCTACACCCGGTACCTGGAGCGCACCCGCGCGAGGCTGCGGGACGAGGAGATCGAGGCGCAGCAGGCCGCCCGGACCGCCAGCCCGCCGCCGGCCGCCCTGTTCGACATCGTCCGGGACCCGGCCCGGCTCTGGGAGCGGCGCCGCTACCACGAGGACTTCCTGCGCTGCCGCATCGGTTCGGGGCACCTGCCCACCCGGGACATCGGCGTGAACCTGCTGGAGACCGCCACGGCCATCCAGGACGAGTTCATGGTGCGCGAGGCCGAGGTGCTCCAGCGCCGCTTCGAGGCCGCCCCGCACATGCCGGTCACCGTGCCGCTGGACTCGGCCGGGAACATCTCCGTGGTGGGCCCGCGCGAGTTCGTCCTGCAGGTGACCCGGTCCCTGCTGACCGGTGCCGCGGCCCTGCAGTCCCCCGAGGACCTGCGGATCGCGGTCATCACGCCCCGTCACCGGCGCCCGGACTGGGACTGGCTCGAACTGCTCCCCCACCTGGACGACACCTCCGCCCAGCACTTCACCGGCGCGGTCAAGCTCATCGCCCCGGACGCGGGCTCGTTGCTGGAACTGCTCGACGCCGACCTGCAGTACCGCTCCAAGGCCGCCGGGGAGAACACCCGGTTCGGCACCGAGCTCACCTCCGGCCCGCCCACCCTGTCCCGGCTCGTGGTGGTGGTGGACGGTTACGGCGCGGACGCCCAGGACCTGGACTTCGGCGACTCCCACTTCAGCCTCCAGGCCCGGGGCATCACCGCCCTGCACCTGTGCGCCGACCGGTTGCAGGAACCCTCCGAGGTCTCCCTGCGCCTCACCGGCCAGGGCCCGCGCCCGGACGGCCGGACCGGTTTCCTGCTGGAGGACCGGACCCGGGACCAGGGCAGCCCCGAGCGCACCGAGGGCGGGCTGGACCCGCTGGACGAGCACACCGCGGCCGGGATCGTCTCCGAGCTGGCGCCCCTGCGGCTCTCCCTGGACTCGCTCGAGCGCACCGGGGCGGAGACCGCCGCCTCACGGTCCTTCCTGCAGATGCTGGAGCTGTCCCCGCAGCTGGACCGGGCCGACGTCGAGCGGCTGTGGCAGCCGCGTCCCCACGCGGACTTCCTGCGGGTTCCCCTGGGGCCGGACGAGAAGGGCAAGCCGGTGCTGCTGGACCTGAAGGAGGCCGCTCAACTGGGGATGGGCCCGCACGGGCTCTGCGTGGGCGCCACCGGCTCCGGCAAGTCCGAGATGCTGCGCTCGCTGGTCTTCGGCCTGCTGGCCACCCACTCCCCCGAGGTGCTGGCCATGGTGCTGGTCGACTTCAAGGGCGGGGCCACCTTCGCCCCGTTCGAGGGCGCCCCGCAGGTCACCGGCATCATCACCAACCTCTCGGACGACCTGACCCTGATCGAGCGCGTCTACGCCTCCCTGAACGGGGAGATCCTGCGCCGGCAGGAGGTGCTGAGGTCCGCGGGGAACATCGCCAACATCACCGACTACCAGATCCACCGCGAGGAGCAACTGGCCTCGGGCCGGCAGGACAGGCCGCTGCCGCCGCTGCCCCACCTGGTCGTCATCATCGACGAGTTCGGCGAACTGCTCACGGCCCGCCCGGACTTCATCGACCTGTTCCTGTCCATCGGGCGCATCGGCCGGTCGATCGGCGTACACCTGCTGCTGAGCTCCCAGCGCATCGAGGCCGGCAAGCTGCGCGGTCTGGAGACCTACCTGTCCTACCGGATCGGGTTGCGCACCCTCTCGGAGTCCGAGTCCCGCACGGTGCTGGACACCCCGGACGCCTTCCACCTGCCCCCGCTGCCCGGGTACGGCTACCTCAAGGTGGACACCACCGTGTACTCGCGGTTCAAGGCCGGCTATGTCTCCGGCCCGATGGAGGACGAGGTGTTCGAGGACGAGGCCGAGGTCCCCGACCCGGCGGACGAGGTCCCGCCCGTGCTGCGGGCCACGGACTACGCCCTCGTGCTCGAGGAGGCCCGCACCGCCGCGGGGACCGGCGGGGCCGCCCCGGCGGGGTCCGTGACGCAGGACGGCCCGGCCCGCCGCACCACCGGACCCACGGTGATGTCCACCATGATGGACACCCTGCGCACCTTCCCCCGTTCGGTGCAGCCGATCTGGCTGCCGCCGCTGCCGCCGGCCATCACCCTGGACCAGGCGGTGGGCGAGCCGAGGAACACCGGCGACGGACTGCGGCTGCCCGCCGGCGGCGACCTCACCGTGCCCATCGGCCTGCTCGACGACCCCGCCCGCCAGTGGCAGGGATTGTGGGAGATCGACTTCACCGCCGGCTCCGGCAACCTGCTGGTCCACGGCGGCCCGCAGTCCGGCAAGTCGACCACGCTGCGCACCCTGGTCGGCGCGCTGGCGCTGACCCACTCCCCGCACCAGGTCGGCATCTACTGCGTCGACCTGCTCGGGGCCGGGATGCTGCCCCTGCAGCAGCTGCCGCACGTGGGCGGGGTGGCCATCCGCACCAACCGGGAGGTCATCACCCGCACGGTGGACGAGGTGGCGGGCATGCTCGCCCACCGCGAGCGCATCTTCGAGCAGTACGCCATCGACTCCCTGCCGACCATGCGCAGGATGCACGCCGAGGGCCGCCTGCCCGAGCTGCCCAGCGCGGACATCTTCCTGGTGGTCGACGGCCACGGCCAGTTCGCCGAGGAGTTCGAGGAGCTCGTGCCCAAGGTCACCGCGATCATGACCCGCGGCGGCGGCTACGGCATCCACGTGGTCACCACGGTGAGCCGGAACAACGAGGTCCGCTCCACCCACCAGTCCTTCTTCACGCACCGGCTGGAACTGCGCCTGACCGATGCCGGCGAGTCCACGATCGACCGCAGGCTGGCGGACAACGTCAATCCGGAGGCCCCCGGGCGCGCCCTGACCCCGGCCGGGCTGCAGGCCCACGTGGCCCTGCCGCGGATCGACGGCCGGGCCGAACCCGGTTCCGTCACCGACGGGCTCAGGGAGCTGGTCGGCCAGGTCGGGTCCTTCACCACCGGTTCGGCCATGAAGGTCCGGGTGCTGCCGGGCGTCGTCGAGGCCGCAACCTGCCCCACGCCCGAACGGCAGGGCCTGCTCCCGCTGGGGCTGCGCGAACTGGACCTAGGCACCGAGTGCCTCGACCTGGAGCACAAGGACCGCAACCTCATCGTCATGGGCGACGAGGAGACGGGCAAGACGAACCTGCTGCGCAACGTCATCCGCCGCTTCACCGCCACCCACACCGACGAGGAGCTGTTCTTCGTGGTCTGGGACCCGCGGCGGGTGCTCGGTGACGAGGTCCCGGAGGACTACCTGGGCGGTTACGCCACCAACGCGGCCGTGGGCGCCCAGCTGACCAACGCCGTGCTGCAGGAGATCAAGAAGCGCCAGGACCCCGGCCAGGACCAGTCGGTCCCCCAGCGCCGCGCCCGGATGGTCGCCCTGATCGACGACTACGACATCCTCACCGTCGGCGGGGGCCAGTCCCCGCTGGCGCCGCTGGTCCCGTTCATCCCGATGGCCGCCGAGCTGAGGATGAACTACGTGCTGACCCGGCGCGTGCGCGGGTCCTCCCGCGGCATGTACGAGACCTTCTTCTCCACCCTGCGGGACAACGGGACCTCCGCGCTGATCCTGTCCGGGGACAAGGGCGAGGGCAGCCTCATCAACGGCGTCAAGGCGCGCAGGCTGCCCCCGGGGCGCGGCCAGCTGCTCGTCACGGGCAAGCCCGTCATGACGGTCCAGACCTTCTACGACGGCGCCTCGCAGTGACCACGGCCCAGCGTCCCGTCACCCCGGGCGGGCTGGCCTACGGGGCGGGGGCCTACCTGTTCTGGGGCGGGCTGCCGCTGTACGTGGCCGCCACGGCCCCGGCGACCGCGCTGGAAGTGGTCCTGGTCCGCATCGGCTTCACCCTGGTCACCTGCGCCGTGCTGCTGTTCGCCCTGCGTCGCTGGCACGAGGTCGGCCGGCTCCTGGGCAGCCCGGGCCGCCTGGGAGCCACCACCCTCGCCTCGGTGCTCATCGGCGCGAACTGGGCCATCTACACCTACGCGGTGGTCTCCGGGCAGACCCTGGAGGCGGCGATGGGCTACTTCATCCTGCCTCTCGTGTCCGTCCTGGCTGGCGTGGTGATGTTCGGCGAACGGTTGCGCCCGGCCCAGTGGGTGTCTGTGGGCCTGTCCGTGGCCGCGGTAGCGGTCATGGTGGTCGGTCACGGGTCCTTCCCCTGGCTCGCGGTGGGCCTGGCCCTGAGCTTCGGGGGCTACGGGATCGCCAAGAACCGGCTCGGGGTCTCCGTGAACCCGGTGTCCTCGCTCGCCGCCGAGACCGTGGTCCTGGTCCCCGTGATGGCGGCCGGTGTCTGGTGGCTGTCCGCATCGGGCCGGCTCACCCTGCTCTCCGAAGGTGCCGGTCATTTCTGGATCCTGGCCGCCTCCGGACTGGTCACGGCCATCCCGCTGATCCTCTTCGGTGCCGCCGCCGGGCGCCTGCCGCTGTCCGTGATGGGCATGCTGCAATACCTGACCCCGGTGATCCAGTTCCTCGTGGCGCTGCTGGTCTTCGGTGAGGAGATGACCGCCGGCCGGTGGGCCGGGTTCATCCTCGTCTGGTGTGCCCTGCTGGTGCTCAGCTGGGACTCGCTGCGGGCCGCACGGCGGCAGCCGCGGGGGTGATCCCGGGCCCGGGCAGCCCGGGCGGGGATCACCCCGCGGCGTCGCGGACGACCGCCTCGAGCACGTCCATCGCCTCGAGCAGCAGGTCCTCGCCGATCACCAGCGGCGGCAGCAGCCGGATGACGTTGCCGTAGGTCCCGGCGCTGAGGATCACCACGCCCTGGGACCGGCAGCCGGCGATGATCCCCTGCACGATCTCCGCGTCCGGCTCACGGGTGCCGGGCCGCACGAACTCCATGGCGAGCATGGCGCCGCGGCCGCGGACGTCCCCGATCACGCCCGTCTGGGCGGCCAGGGCCTCCAGGCGGGGACGGACGATCTCCTCGATCCGCCGGGCCCGGCCGCTCAGGTCCTCCTGGCGCATGGTGGCGATCGCGCCGAGGGCGGCCGCGCAGGCCACCGGGTTGCCGCCGTAGGTGCCGCCCAGGCCACCGCCGTGGACGGCGTCGAGCAGTTCGGCCCGGCCCACCACGCCGGCCAGCGGCAGGCCTCCGGCCATGCCCTTGGCCACGGTGATGAGGTCCGGGACGATCCCCTCGTGCTCCGCGGCGAACCACGCCCCGGTGCGGCAGAACCCCGTCTGCACCTCGTCGGCGATGAACACGATGCCCTGCTCGCGGGCGTACTCGGCCAGTCGCGGCAGGAAGCCGGGCGCCGGGACGATGAACCCGCCCTCACCCTGGACCGGTTCGATAACGATCGCCGCGACGTTCCGGCCGCCGAGCTGGCTCTGCATCATCCGGATCGCGCGCTCCGCGGCCTCGTGGCCGGTGATCTGCGGGTTCTCCTCGCGGAACGGATAGCTCATCGGGGCCCGGTAGACCTCCGGGGCGAAGGGGCCGAACGTGGTCCCGTCCCCGCCCTTGTAGGGCGCGTTCTTGGCGGTGAGGGCCATCGTGAGGTTGGTCCGGCCGTGGTAGCCGTGGTCGAAGGCCACGACGGCGGAGCGGCCGGTGGCGATGCGGGCGATCTTGACGGCGTTCTCCACGGCCTCCGCACCCGAGTTGAACAGCACGGCCTTCTGGGCGTGGTCCCCCGGGCTCACCTCGACCAGGGCCTCGCAGACGGCCACGTACCCCTCGTAGGGCGCGACCATGAAGCAGGTGTGGGTGAAGTGCCCGACCTGCTCCCGCACGCCCTCGACCACGGCGGGGGCCGAGGCGCCGACGCTCGTCACGGCGATGCCGGACCCGAGGTCGATGAACGCGTTGCCGTCCACGTCCACCAGGATCCCGCCGTCGGCGTCCTGGACGTAGAACGGCTGCCCGGAGGACACCCCGGCGGCCACCACCCGCTCGCGCCGGGCGGCCAGGGCCGCGGAGCGCGGGCCCGGCAGGTCGGTGGTCAGGGTGCGATGCTGGTCCAGGCGGTACTCGATGGTCATGACGACGAGCGTAGTGGCGCCGCCCACGGCAGAGATAGGGCGGGGCTCCACGGCACCCCGGTCCGCGGAGCGCACCCGGCGGGGCGCCGGCCGGCGCGGGGCCGGGGCCGGCCGGTCGGGGCCGGAGCCTAGACTGAGGACCATGTCTGCCGAACCCCTCTTCCTCGCCCGCTTCAAGGACCTCGTCCCCGCCCACCTGGACGCCCCGTGGTCACCCGAGGACGGCCTGGAGGCCGGTGAACTGGACGCCCTGCTGTCCGCCTCGCCCGCAGCGCAGGCCGCGCAGGCCGCCGGCGGCACCTTCCGCGTCCCGCTGGCGCTCTACGAGTTCCACCAGGCCCTGGGCAACTGCCCGGACCTGTTGGAGACCGGGCACTTCTTCTGGGACGCCGACGAATTGGACGTCCGGGACGGGTACCTGATGTTCCTGGAGGATGCCGAGGAGAGCACCGTCTGGGGGCTGCCGGTCGCGGACGTCTCCCTGCCGGACCCGCTGGTCTGGCGCCGCACCACCGGGGCGGACGAGGAGCACGGCGAGTGGAGTTGCGAGGGCGGCACCTTCAGCGAGTTCACCCTGGACCTGCTGGAGTGGACCTTCGAGGAGGAGGGCGAGGACGCGTGATCCCGTCCCACGCCCCCGAAGGGTATGTCTGCCCGTTCTGCGGCCTGGTCGACGGCGACGTGTCCGACCCGGACAACCGCTGCGAGCTCGAGGACCTCGTCTACCAGGACGAGGACGTGATCGTGTTCATCGCGGTGGACGGCTTCGGGCCGTACGAGGGGCACGCGATGATCTCCCCGGCCCGGCACTACGAGACGCTCTACGAGCTCCCGGACCACGTGCTGCAGAGGATCGCGCTGATGGCCCGTCACGTGGCCCTGGCCATGAAGCGGGCTTGGGGGCCGGAGGGCATCTCCACCCGCCAGCACAACGAACCGGCCGGGAACCAGCACGTGTGGCACTACCACCTGCACGTGTTCCCGCGCTGGAGTGACGACATGCTCTACCGCCAGATGCGGCACGCCGTCGAGCCGGAGGTCCGGGCCCTGAAGGCCCGGGAGCTCGCCATCACCCTGGAGGACGTGCTGGCTCAGGCGTCGCGGCGCACCACGTAGTCGGCGAAGGCCTCGAGGGCGTCCTTCACGGGCGAGTCCGGCAGGGGGGCCAGGGCGGCACGGGCGTCGTCGGCCCAGCCGCGGGTGATCTCCCACGCGGACTCGATCACCGGGTGCGCGGCCACGGCAGCCACGGCGGTGGCCAGCTGCTCGTCCGTGTCCAGCGGCCCGTCCACCAGCTCCAGCGCGGACCGGGCCGCGGCGTCCCCGCGGGCGGCCTCCTGGCGCAGCAGCAGCACCGGCAGGGTGGGCACCCGCTCCTTGAGGTCGGTGCCGGGGACCTTGCCCGAGGTGGCCGAGGCGCTGGTCAGGTCGATCACGTCGTCGGCCAGCTGGAACGCCATGCCGACCTTCTCGCCGTAGTCCTCCAGCGTGTCCACGGTGGCCTCGTCGGCGCCGCCGAAGAAGGCGCCCAGGCGGCCGGCCGCGGCGATGAGCGACCCGGTCTTGCCGGAGATCACGCGCAGGTAGTGCTCCAGGGGGTCCTGGTCCTGTTGCGGGCCCACGGTCTCCCACAACTGGCCCATCACGAGCCGCTCGAAGGTGCGGGCCTGGATGGCCACGGCCTCGGGCCCGAGCGAGGCCATCAGCTGCGAGGCCCGGGCGAAGATCAGGTCCCCGGCCAGGATGGCCACGGAGTTGCCCCACAGCTCGTGGGCGGCCGGTGCCCCGCGGCGCACGGGCGCCTCGTCCATGACGTCGTCGTGGTACAGGGTGGCCAGGTGCGTCAGTTCCATCACGACGGCGGCCGAGCGGACCGCCGCGGACACCTCGCCGACCTGCCCGGTGCCGACGCCGGGGTCGCCCAGCAGGGAGGACAGCACGGTCAGCAGGGGACGGACGCGCTTGCCGCCGGCCTCCAGCAGGTGGCGGCTGGTCAGGTCGGCCAGCTGGTCGGCGTTCGCCACGGCCTCGGCGAGCTCCTGCTCGACCCGGTCCAGGGCGGTCGCCACCGTGGCCAGCAGCTCGCCGTTCTCGGCCAGGCGCTCGAAGCCGGGCGGCAGCGCGAGGCTGCCCACGGAGACGTCGGGTTCAGGAGAGGTCACCGGGACAGCCTATCCAACCTTCACCTCGCGGGAGGCATCGGGCCCCAGCGTGGTGGCCGCCGGGACCGCGGACTCCAGCAGCCGCACCAGCCGGTCCACCGGCGCGGTGCCGTCCGCGTCCACCAGGTTCGCCATCACCTGCACCACCCGGCGCAGCATCGCCGGTGTCCGCATGCCGGTGGCCAGGGCGGCCCTGAGCACGGCGGGGTGGCCGATGAGCCGGGCGAACGAGGACCCCAGGGCGAAGTGCCCGCCCCACGTCTCGTGGGTGAGCAGCGGGTACCGGGCGAGCTCGGCCTCGCGGCCGGCCGGCGTGGCGCGCCGCAGGGCGCTCACGGTGACGTCCGCGGCCAGCCGCGCGGCCTCCATGGCGAAGGAGATGCCCTCCCCGTTGAAGGGGGAGACCATGCCGGCCGAGTCCCCCACCAGCAGCATCCCGGGCACGTGCTGCGGGGTGCGGTTGAAGCCCATCGGCAGGGCCGCGCCCAGGATCCTCGACTCCCGGGTCTGCTCGCTCAGCCCCCAGGTCTCGGTCAGGGCCCCGCTCCAGTCCTTGAGGATGGCGCGGTAGTCGAGCTTGCCGAACTGCGGGGAGGTGTCCAGGATGCCGAGCCCCACGTTGACGGTGCCGTCCCCCAGGGGGAACAGCCAGCCGTAGCCGGGCAGCAGGTTGCCGTCCGCGTCCGGGAGCTGCAGCCAGGACTCCATCCACTCGTCGTCGTGGCGCGGGGAGGAGTAGTAGGCGCGCACGGCCACGCCCATGGGCCGGTCGTCGCGCTTGGACAGCCCGGCCGATACGGCGGTGCGGGTCGAGTTGCCGTCCGCGGCGATCACCACGTCGGCGTGGAAGTCACGGGACTCGCCGGTCTTCCGGCCCCGGCCGTCCAGCAGCTCGGCGCGCAGCCCGGTCACGGTGCCGGCCCCGTCCCGCAGCACCGAGCTCACCGAGTGGCGCTCCAGGATGGTGGCGCCGGCGGCGCGGGCGTGGGCGGCGAGGAGTTCGTCGAAGTCGTTGCGGGTGCGCACCAGGGCGTAGTCCGGCCAGGTGTCCGTCTGGGGCCAGGGCACCTCCACGGCGCGGCCCCCGGCCACCAGCCGCAGGCCCCGGATGCGCTGCCAGCCGTCCTCGGGGGCGTGGGCGAGGCCCATCAGGTTCATCTCGCGCACCGCCTGCGGCGTCAGCCCGTCCCCGCAGACCTTCTCCCGCGGGTAGGCGGTCTTCTCCAGGACGATGACCTCGACGCCGGCGCTCGCCAGGTGCCAGGCCGCCGTCGCCCCGGCCGGGCCACCCCCGGCGATCAGTACCCGGGTTCTCGTTGCAGGTTCCACCCGGCCATTCTCCCAGACCGGCCGGACCCTGCCGGGCCGGTAGGCTTGACGGGTCATGAACACCCCCGGTATTGGGGCGCCCCCACCGCGACTGGCGTCCGTCACCTCCGCCCGCCCCGTCCCCGGGGGCGCGGCCCTGGCGGACCTGCTGGTCTCCGGCGACGAGTGCGCCTGGATCCGCTTCGGTGAGGGGATGGTCGGACTCGGCACCGCCGCCCGGTTCACCACCACCGGGCCCGGCCGCTTCGACGCCGCCCGGCGCTGGTGGATGGCCGCCACGGCCGCGGAGGCCGCGGACACGTCCCGGACCACCCTGCCCGACGCCGGCCTGCCCCGCCGTGCCCCCCTCGCCTTCGCCGCGTTCGCCTTCGCCGACGACAGCCCCGCCGACTCGGTCCTCGTGGTCCCCGAGTTCGTCGTCGGGTCCACGGGAGGCCGGACCTGGCTGTCCTGGCAGGTGGACCTCGACTCCCCCGAGTACGCGGCGCGTGCGGCCGCCGGCTGGCGCCCCGGCGTCCGGGAGGCCGAGGAGCGGCTGACCGCCCTCCTCGCGGCCCCGGCCCGCCCCCGGCCGGCCACCGCCGCCCTCGAGCTCACCGAGGGCGCCATCTCCGCGGACGGGTACCGCGAGGCCGTCGCCCGCGGGGTGCGGGAGATCGAGGCGGGGACCCTGACGAAGCTCGTCCTGGCCCGGGACGCCGTGGTCACCGGTGCCGTCGACGTCCCGCAGGTGCTGCGCACCCTGACGGAGCAGTACCGGGACTGCTGGACCTACTCGGTGGGCGGGCTCATCGGGTCCACGCCCGAGATGCTCGTCAAGGTGGACGGCGACACGGCCCGGGCCCGCGTGCTGGCCGGCACCCTGGACCGCGACGGCGCGCCGTCCGGCGCGGACGGCGCCGACCACGCCCGCCGGCACCTCGTCGAGGACCGCAAGCAGCGTCACGAGCACCGCCTGGCCGTCGACTCCCTGACGGAGCGTCTGCGGCCCTTCACCACGGCGCTCGAGGCCCCCGAGGAGCCGTTCGTCCTCGAGCTGCCCAACGTCTGGCACCTCGCCACGGACGTCACGGCGCGGCTGGTGGGCGCGGACGGCGTCCGGCGCACCGGGCCCGGTGCCCTGGCGCTGACCGAGGTGCTGCACCCCACCGCGGCCGTGTGCGGCACCCCGCGGGACGCCGCCGCCGCGCTCATCCACCGGCTCGAGGCCGAGGAGCACGGCCTGGACCGGGGCCTCTACGCCGGTCCCGTGGGCTGGCTGGACGGCAACGGCAACGGCGAGTTCGGCATCGCGCTGCGGGGGGCGGTCGTCGAGGACGAGCACACGGTGCGCCTCTACGCCGGTTGCGGGATCGTGGCCGCCTCGGACCCGGCGGCCGAGCTGGCCGAGACCGGTGCGAAGATGCGGCCCATGCTCCAGGCCCTGGGCCTGCGCGCCGGGGCCGTCCCGTCCGAGCTCAGTCCGCCAGCCGGCCCGGGGCGTGCTCGAAGATGACCGACGTGTTCGTGGCCGCCACCTCCTCGCGCACGCTCAGGGTCTCGGACACCAGCGTGCGCAGGGCGGCGGCGTCCTGCACCGCCACGTGCAGCAGGAAGTCCCGGTCCCCCGAGACGAAGTACACGCGCTGCGTGGCCGGCAACCGCTCCAGGTAGTCCTGGAACCGCTTGAGCCCGGCCCGGGCGTGGGAGTGCAGGCGGATCGAGATCAGCGCCTCGAGCCCCAGGCCCAGCACCACCGGGTCCACGGTGGCGTGGAAGCCCGAGATGGCGCCGGAGGCCACGAGTGCCCGGACCCGCTTGTGGCAGGTCGACTCCGCGATCCCCACCCGCGTGGCCAGCTCGCTGAAGGGCATCCGGCCGCTGCGCTGCAGGACCCGCAGCAGGGCCAGGTCGATCTCGTCGGGCACGGTGGAATCCTTCGATTTCTGGGCGGAACGCGAGGATTCCGCCGTTGTCACCCCCAGACTAGGTGAGATCTGTCACGCTGGTCAGCATGAACACTGCACTCGTCATCGGCGCTGGAATCGTGGGCCTCAGCACGGCCTGGCATCTGCAGGAACGGGGCGTGGACGTCACGGTCCTGGACCGGGAGGGCGTGGCCGCCGGGTCCTCGTGGGGCAACGCCGGCTGGCTCTCCCCCGGCAAGACCATCCCCCTCGCCGAGCCCGGGCTGTGGACCTACGGCCCCACCGCGCTGCTGGACCCGGACGCCGCCCTGCACGTCCCGGCCCGCTGGGACCCGGCGACGTGGTCCTTCTTCGCCCGGTTCATGGCCCACGCCAGCCACCGGACCTGGGACCGGACCATGGCGGCCCTGACCCCGATCGACCGGATGGCCCTGGAGGCCTTCGACGAGCTGACCGGTTCGGGGGTGGACTCGTGGACGCGCGAGGGGCCGTTCATCGTGGGGTTCACCGAGGAGCGCCACGCCACCGGCTTCCTGCGCGAGGTGGAGGGCGTCGTCCGGCACGGGCAGGACGTGCCGCTCGAGCGGGTGGAGCACCCCCGCGAGCTGGCCCCCCAGCTCTCCGACGCGGTCGGCGTGGTCTACCGCCTGGACGGCCAGCGGTTCATCGAGCCCGGGCCCTTCGTCCAGGCCCTGGCCGACTCCGTGGTGGCCCGGGGCGGGACCCTGCGCACCGACGCCGAGGTCACCTCGATCACGACCGGCGGGGCCCATCCCGGCGTCGTGCTCTCCACGGGCGAGGCGCTGGGCGCGGACGCGGTGGTCGTGGCCACCGGCGCCTGGCTGCCGAGGCTGGTGCGTGGCCTCGGCGTGAAGGTGCGCGTCCAGGCCGGCCGCGGCTACTCGTTCACGGTGGCCACCGAGCAGCCGGCGCGGCACTCGGTGTACCTGCCGTTCCAGCGCATCGCCTGCACGCCGTACCAGGGGCGGTTCCGGATCGCCGGCACCATGGAGTTCCGCGGGCCCGACGAGCCGCTGCAGCCCCGCCGGATCCAGGCGATCGTCAACCAGGCCCGGAACCTGATGACCGGGGTGGACCTGGACCACCGCCAGGACGAGTGGGTCGGCTCACGCCCGGTGACCCCGGACGGGCTGCCGATCGTGGGCGCCACCCGCGCCCCCGGCGTGTTCGTGGCCGGCGGTCACGGCATGTGGGGCGTCGTGCTGGGCCCGGCCACCGGCAGGCTGCTCGCCGAGCAGATGCTCACCGGCCGGACCGACCCGGCGATCGCCCCGTTCGACCCGCTGCGCTAGAAACTGTCCCGCACCGCCTGCTCCACGAGCCGGCGCACCTCCGGCCGGGCGGCCCGGTCCGACCGCAGCTCCAGCACGCGGCGCCCCCGGACCGGGTTGCCCAGGCCGAGGGCGGCGATCAGGTCCCGCTCGCTGGTGACCGGCGCCCACTCCACGCCGTAGGCCGCGCACAGCGCCCGCACGTCCACCGCGTGGGGCGTGCCGAAGAACCGTTCCACCACCGGGCCCATGCCCGGGCGCCCGGCCACCTCCCCGTGCTCCAGGCCGGCGAAGATCGCCCCGCCGCGGTCGTTGACCACCACGATGTCCAGGTCCGGTTCGGCCTCCCCGGGCCCGACCAGCAACCCGCCCGCATCGTGCAGCAGCGTCAGGTCCCCACACAGCAGCACGGTGCGCCGGCCGGTGGCCAGGGCGATGCCGCTGGCGGTGGAGACCGTGCCGTCGATCCCGGACAGCCCGCGGTTGGCGTAGACCACCGAGGCCGGGGCCGTGGGCGGTCGCCAGGACAGGTTCACGTCCCGGATCACGGACGAGGACCCCAGCACCAGGGGGCCCGCCACCGTGGTGGCCACCAGCTGTCCGGTGCGCAGCGCTCCCGGGTGGCCGACGTCGTCGTGCCGGGTGGCCAGCGCCTCGTCCAGGGCGGACTGGGCGCGGTGGCCGGCCCGCTGCCAGTCCGTCAGCCAGCCGGTGGGCCCGCGGCCGGCCACGACGGCGAGCTCCTCGAGGTCCTCCACCGGGCGCTCGCGCCGGCTGCCCGGCACGAACCAGGCCACCGGTTCGGGCTGGTGGAACGCCGTGTGCAGGTCCTCCCGGCCCAGCAGGGCGGTGACCTGGCGGGTCAGGGTGGGCCGGCCGAACAGGATGACCTGCTCGATGCGCCCGGCCAGCGGGTGCGAGTCCTCCCCCAGCCCCCCGGCGGATCCGATCAGCAGCGGGTAGGCACCGATCGCGTTGGGGCCGAACCGCGCGTTGGACCCCGGCTCGGCGAACAGCGGCAGCCCGAGCGCCGAGGCGAACGCGGCGGGCAGCGGTCCGGAACCGTGCCCGGCCACCACCACGGTGCGGGCCTCGTGCAGTCGCGAGACCTCCAGGTCCAGCTGCTCGCTCAGGTCCACGGGGCTGATGACCAGGTCCCCGTCCGGTCCGGTGAGCAGTTCCTCGCCGGCGCCGGCGTCCCAGCCTGGCTCGGGAACGTCCGAGGCGTCCGGCACCAGCGGGTCCCGGAAGCGCAGGTTCAGGTGCACGGGGCCCGGGGCGGACTCGCGGACGGCCACCCCGGGGACCCCGCCGAAGCCCTCGACGTCCTCGGTGTCGAAGCCGTTGGCCGCCAGCAGCGCGCGTGAGACCGTGCTGGCCAGGTGCTCGCGGTGCTCCCGCAGCGCGGCGGCCACCGGGTCCGCGTCCGGACCGGAGACCCGGGCCGCCTCGGCGGCCAGCCAGGCGGGGATCTCGTCGGACCCTTCGGGCGCCGGCACGTCTCCGGACAGCGTCTGGGAGAAACGCACGTGCAGGGGGAAGATCCCGTCCTGGGCGGTGGTCTGGTTGGCCCCGGTGCCCTGCAGCTCCACCGGACGGTCCGCGGTCAGCGCGATGAGTTGCACGCCCGCGTGGTCGGCCTCCATCAGGGCCGGCAGCAGGTTGCCCACCGCGGTCCCGGACGTGGTCACGACGCCGACCGGCCGGCCCGAGGCCAGCGACAGGCCCAGCGCGGTGAAGGCGGCCACGCGTTCGTCGATGCGCACGTGCAGGCGCACCCGCCCGGCCTTCTCGGCCTCGGCCAGGGCGTAGACCAGGGGGGCGGAGCGGGAGCCGGGCGCGATGACGGCCTCGCGCAGTCCGCCCTCGAGCAGGGCGTCGGTGACGGTGCGGGCAACCTGCAGGGAATCCAGGGCGGGCGTGGGGTCCGGGGAGTGCTCCATGGGCACATCCTACGGAGGGAGGCTGATCAGCAGGTTAACGGCCGAGCGGTGCACGGAGGAGATCCGTGCACCGCTCGGGGTCGGCCCGGGTGTCGGCTCAGGTCAGTGGCGCCGGCCCCTGCCCGTGCCGTTGTTGCCGGAGGTCGAGAAGACCTGCACGACGGAGGGGCGCGGCACGGCGACCCGGTCCCGCACCTGCACCGGGCCGGAGGCCGGCAGGTAGTCCGGGAAGTACGAGGTGTGCTTGCCCCACTCGCCGTCCTCGCCCGGGTGCTGGACGTTGACGAACACCGAGTTGTCGCGGTCGTGGATGACCGGGCCACAGGTCTCGGCATCCACCGGGACCGAGAGGAACTGCTCCACGCGGCCCCGGTTGCGGCCCTCGAGGGTCACCTTGTGCAGGGCATCGCCGAAGCCGATCTTGCCGGGGGCGCCGTCGGTGGAGATCCAGAGGTTGCCCTCGGAGTCGAACGCCAGGTTGTCCGGGCAGGAGATCGGCGAGACCTTCTCCGCCGGGAACCCGGAGAAGTACGCCGATTCGGACTTCGCGGGATCGCCGGCGAGCAGCAGGATGTTCCAGGAGAACCGCTCGGCGGTGTGGTCACCGCGGCGCTCGACCATCTCGATGACGTGGCCGTCACGGTTGCCGGCGACCGGGTTGGCCTCGTCCGCGGTCTGCGCGGTCCGGTCCGAGTTGTTGGTCAGGGCCATGTACACCTTGCCGGTGACCGGGTTGGTCTCCACGTCCTCCGGGCGGTCCATCGGCGTGGCACCGACCCGGTCCGCGGCCAGGCGGGTGTGGACCAGGACCTCGTCCACGGTCATGCCCTTCACCAGGGACCGGTTCCCCCGGACCAGCGGGATCCACCGGCCGCGGCCGTCGAAGGCGCCGTCGGAGGGGAGGTCACCGGATCCGTCGATCTCGGACTCCGGGGAGTCCCCGCGGAACTGGGCCACGTACAGGGTTCCGTCGGAGAGCAGCGTCATGTTGTGGCGCTTGTCCCCCTTGCGGTACCTCTTCCGGGAGACGTACTTGTACAGGTAGTCGTTGCGCTCGTCGTCGCCGGAGTAGACCACCGCGTGACCGTCGCGGGACAGCACCGCGGTGCCGGCCTCGTGCTTGAACCGGCCCAGTGCGGTGTGCTTGACCGGAGTGGAGGTGGGGTCCTCCGGGTCGACCTCCACGATCCAGCCGAAGCGATTGGCCTCGTTCGCGTAGCCCTCGTTGTTCAGGTTGAAGCGAGCGTGGACGGTCTCCCACTTGCGCTCCGTCGGGCCCGGCTTGATGCCGATGCGGCGCTCCTCGGCGGCACCGGTGCCGACGAAGTACTGGTTGAAGTTCTCCTCGCCGGAGAGCACGGTTCCCCACGGGGTGGTGCCGCCGGCGCAGTTGTTCAGGGTGCCCAGCACGGTGGTGCCCTCGGGGTCTTCCACGGTCTTGAGCAGGTCCGAGCCGGCGGCCGGACCGTCCACCGCGAAGGGGGTGAAGCCGGTGATGCGGCGGTTGCGCCGCCCGCCGCGGACGTACTCCCACGGCTGGCCCCTGCCCTCGCGCCGGAGCTCGACCACGGACATCCCGTGGGCCGCGATGCC